>CAZYWO010000029.1:0-20872 GCA_964651095.1 uncultured Oscillospiraceae bacterium
CTGTTACTGATGTCAATACCGATAGAATTCCTGCAAGCAGACTTGCTGAGCCTACCGCAAGCCAGTTAACCTCTGACATAAGTGCAGATACACCGATTGTTGCGACTGCCGTCTGAGCAACTGTCTTAATCGCTCTGACTGCGGCTGCTTTTGTCCATTCTTTTATATTAGGTTTTATTTTTATCATCCTTTCACTTTTATACAAATACCCTCGCAAGGACATAACCTATAATGCCTGTAGCAAGCGCTGTAATGATTGTTCTTATCCAATACCTCATACTGTCCGCTTTTCTCTTTTCAAGCTTATCAATTTTTTCGCCTTGCCGTTGCTGCTCTTCCGCCATAGTTTCCATACTCTGAGCAAGACGATCAACACTTCTAACAAGCTGATTAGTGCTTTTCTGTTGTTCTTCCAGCCTGTCAACCCTATGCTGCAAGCTCTTATTTCGTTGTTCTTGTTCGGTGATTTTTACAGCAATTTTTTCGTTTGTCATGAAATTCACCTCCCCACTAGAATGCTTTAAATCAAAAAATTTGCATATATTTATACAACTTTTAAAAATTATCTTATAACGAAACGCCTTACAAAGGATTATTACGTACTAAATATTACAGTGAAGGCAAGTACTGCCGGGATATAAAACTTGTGAAATTGTTAAATATTAACCAAAGCGCAAAAAAAGGGCGGTTTCTCAACCGTCCTTGACTTATATCGAATTTTATAGTTTTCGTACCTTAATTACAAATGTAAAAGTAAATGCTTTGACTTGTTTCTAAAATCATCTTCTTCGCTGATTTTATGGGCTGTATTAATAATTATCGCATTTAGTTTGCCTACCCTGCAACGCCAATAATACTTTTTTCATAATACTTTCCCTAAAACTTTAAGTATATCATTTTTATTACTTAATCAGTCTGTTTTATGGATTGCTTAACCCATATATGGAATAATCATCATTATCTAACAATCCAAAATGAGATGATAATTCCCACAATGCATCTTCAATGGTTCTCTGTTCAGTTCTTACCATAGTGTATAAGCCGCTGTTGGCATATTCGTCATAAACAGTCTTAGAATTAACCTTTTCAAGGCATTTGTGATAATTATTCAAAGCTTTTTCAGGATTTTCAGCTTGATTGATTTGTTCTAAAATAAACAGTTTTTCAGGGTCGCTTCTGTCAAAGAAACGTTCCACGGACATACTCTGAGGGCAGAGCATAACAGCAATATGATTGTAATCAGAAATACATTTTAGGGTTTCAAGAGAAATGTTTGTGTCAACAAATAATTTTCTTCCCTCTGTAATCAACTGAAACAGGCGAATTATTTCCAAAGTCTCTGCTTCTTTTGAACACCCCTTTATCCAGTTTGCATATTCATCAGGGGTTCTTCCTATAAATTCCTGCCAGTCCTTCATTGTTGTAAAATAGGATAGATTTGGCTGATTTTCCTTGTCAATATGTTTCATAAAAATGTCGTGATAATTCTCTGCGCAGCAGATAACGTTATATTTTTCTGCCAGCAGGCGTACAGCAGTTGACTTTCCTGCATAAGCGGTTCCTGTTATAAAAAAGACATTTTGAAACAGGCTTTTAATAATGTTAGGTGTCAGTTTTATGGGCTTCATATTGCTTTCTCCAATTATATTTTCCTTAATTATACATTAACAGGATATAATTATCAATTATGTCTTTGAGTAAAATTTTATTTTCTGATTCAAATGTATGAATAATATTTTATATATTGAATTAGTCGTTGACAAATGATGAATTTTTTTGTATAATGACATTCGTGATTTAAAGTTTATATTTGGCATGCGGGTGTGTTAGTAATAACAAATGTACTCCATCAGGTGAATTTTATGAAAACAGTAATCATCAATGGTCAGAATCATAAAGGCTCTACGTATCACGCAGCAAGAATGTTGGCTGATAAAATCAGCGATGAAATAACCGAATTTTTTCTTCCAAAGGATTTCGGGGAATTTTGCGTAGGATGCACAAACTGTTTTTTAAAATCTGAAGAAATGTGCCCTCATCACCTAAAGCTCAATCCTATCACAAATGCCATGTTTGAAGCTGATGTTATTATTCTTGCAAGTCCTGTTTATGTTTTTCACAGCACAGGTGCAATGAAAACCTTTCTTGACCATTACGGATATATGTGGATGGTACACCGTCCTGATGAAAGAATGTTCTCAAAACAAGCCGTTTGTGTGTCCACAGCAGCAGGCGCAGGTATGAAATCAACTAACAAGGATATGTCACACAGCCTGTTTTTCTGGGGGATTCCAAAAAGATATAAAATTGGTCTTGCTGTTTTTGAAACGAGATATTCTCATCTAAGTGAGAATGTTTTAAAAAAGATTGATAGAAAGACTTCTTCTGTTGCAAGAAAAATAAAGAAACATAGCGGTAAAGTCCGCGTTGGATTAATTACAAGAGTATTATTTTTTGCAATGCGTATTGTTCAGAAAAATGGTTTTAATGAAGCTGATAAAAATTATTGGTATAGTAAAGGCTGGACAGGAAAATCTAGACCTTGGAAATTTGATAAATAATATTTATATATTGAATGAATCATTGACAAATAGTGAATTTTTT
Organism: uncultured Oscillospiraceae bacterium; assembly: GCA_964651095.1. Classification (GTDB taxonomy): domain Bacteria; phylum Bacillota; class Clostridia; order Peptostreptococcales; family Anaerovoracaceae; genus SUG1106. The sequence goes on from CAZYWO010000029.1 coordinate 2,605, forward strand.
CTATAATGTCATTTGTAATTTAAAAATCAAGTTTGCGGGTGTGGAGGAATTTAAGTGAGATTCCAAATCTTCGATTTGGTTTATCGAACTTATGCAAAAATTCATTTATGAATTTTTGTAGGCAGACATTCTTTATCGCAAGAACATAAGTTTTATATTTGCGGGTGTGGCGGAATTTAAGTGAGATTCCAAATCTTCGATTTGGTTTATCGAACTTACGCAAAAATTCATTTATGAATTTTTGTAGGCAGACATTCTCTATCGCAAGAACATAAGTTTTATATTTGCGGGTGTGGCGGAATTGGCAGACGCGCTAGATTTAGGTTCTAGTGTCAACCGATGTGCAGGTTCAAGTCCTGTCACCCGCACCATTTAATGAAATCCGAACCTTTTTAAAGTTATGGTTCGGATTTTGTTTATTTCATAATATACAACACTAAGTGCGAAACGTAATTATTTGCAATTCTTACAAGATTAGATATTGAAAATGCTATCATAACATTGATTGAATTATCAAAAATTCTTACAATTGAGGAGTATTATAATGGAAGTTAAATTTTATGAATCGGTTGATGACAGCCTGTTGAAATTTGCTGTGATTATCGCAAAATCAAACGGCAAGTGGGTTTTCTGTAAGCACAAGGAGCGTGACACCTACGAATGTCCGGGCGGTCACAGAGAACTGGGAGAAGATATTGATTACACCGCAAGACGAGAATTATACGAAGAAACAGGTGCTATAAATTATACTATTGAGCCAATCTGTGTTTATTCTGTAACCGCACCCGATAATTTTAACGGTGAGGAAACCTTTGGAAAGCTATATTTCGCTGAAATCAAAAGCTTTGAAAAGGAACTGCACAGCGAAATAGAAAAAATTGAGTTGTTTGGCAAATTGCCTGACAAATGGACATATCCTCAAATTCAGTCGTTGCTGATAAAGGAATATGAAAAAAGAATATCAAAGCGATTTTAGTATAGACAAGAGGGTTTGAAATGAAATATAAAAATATTCTTTGGGATTGGAATGGAACAATTCTAAATGACACTCCCGTTGCTTTTGAGGCAACAAATATTTTATTAAAAAAGTACCATTATCCGACTATTATCCTAGAATACTATCGGGATAATATGGATACGCCTATTGTGAATTTTTACAGCAAAATATTTGATTTAAAAAAGCAAAGTATGGAAATGCTTGATAATGAGTGGTGTGTTCTTTATAACGAACTTTCATACAAAATTAGATTACATAACGGCGTTGAGAATATCCTCAATGTATTTAAAAACCAAAATTGCAGACAGGTTGTTCTTTCTGCGTTCAGAACAGACGAGATTTTAAAATATGCTAAGAAGTTTGAGGTAGAGCATTATTTTGACAGTGTTCTCGGTACCGATAATATTGTTATGGAGAGCAAAACCTTACGTGGCAAAAAATATATGAAAGAAAATGGTTTTGAACCTGAAAATACCTTGTATATAGGAGATACCGTACACGACTATGAAACCGCAGTTGCGTTGGGAACGGATTGCATTCTTTTCTCTTGCGGTCAGCAGTCACCTGAACTGTTACATCAATGTGGAGTGCTTGTTTGCGATAGCTTTGAACAGTTAAAAAATGTTTTACTGTAATTTATCAGTCAGATAGGAGAAATGATAAATGATAAATGACTTTGAAAACGCAATCAGAATAATGAAAGATTTATTTAGCAAGGATTATCAATTTGCTCTATCAACCTCAAAGAACAATATTCCTTCCTCACGATTTATTGATACATACTTTGACGGCGATAGTTTTTATATTGTTACCTACAGGCTATCCCAAAAGGTAACCGAAATTACAAGCAATCCCAATGTTTCATTATGTAGTCGCAAAATGCACGCTTTCAGCGGACAGGCATATAACATTGGTCATCCGCTTATAACAGAAAACGCTGAAATCAGAAAGACTCTGATAAAAGCATTTGAGCCGTGGTACTTCAAACATAACAACGAAGATGACGAGAATATGTGTTATATTAAAATCCACCCAACCACTGGTTTCTTCCATAAAGAAGGTACAGGCTATAAAATAAATTTTACCGAGAAAACAGTATTATCATTTCCTTTTTCTTTTGATACTGTACTCACGGAGGACTAAAAATGAAAATCGGAATTATTTCATATTCAAATTAGTTAACAGCAGAAGGATACCTGTATTCAAGAGACTCAGTTGGTTGATACAAGCGTAGTTGAACGAGCTGAAATTTGCAAAAAAATCTAAGAAAGTGAACGAAAGTAATGATTTACAGACTTGATGAGCTGACTGAAAACAGAATAAATCCTATTACAGAACAAGAATGGGACAGTTCATGGATTATCTTAATGCTTACTGACAGTAAAGAATATAAACAATTGTGTGGCAGCAACAATGGTTGTGCCTACACAATAAAGGTAAGTCGCTCTATATGTAATGACTGGAAAATGTCTGTATGCGATTTTATTGACTTTAGCGAATCAAATGATAAAAATGTAATCTTAGTAATGTCCGATGATGAGCTTAAAGCTGCTAAACTCCAATATAGTGATCATAAGTATAACGAAACCATACTCCGTGATAATGAACCTTTGGTATTAATTCATAGCACTACTATGAGCTGTTGGGAGAAGATAAAGCTAGATGGAATGTTAAAAAGTTGGAACAAACTCAAAGCAGAAAAAAGCATTGATGAAGATCGCCCCATTGGTTTACAACTTGGAGATCCAACTGATTTCAGTGATTACATAATGTTCGGTGATGGTGTTACCGGAGAAATTGTTGTGAACTCAAAGCAACGAGGAAAAATAATAATGGATAAAAACTCTGAGTATATTACGGGTGCAAGACTGTATTTTGACGCTAAAAAAATTGCCGAGGACGGATTACTAATCCGTGACGGCTGTCATTTAAAAGTAAAAGATACATTGCCGTTAAACCCATATCTTATTTGGGTCGCAACATGGAAAAAAGTAGGTCTTAAATCTCAAATTTCTACCCCAAGAATATTTGCTGAAAAATCTGACAAGATATTTTCTAACAGATTTTCCTCAAACATCAAATCACCGCGTTAGAACTTTTTCATTTTTATAACAAAAAACAATTGGCAGACACATTACCCTGTAGCATTAAAACAAAGTATTGTGTCTGCCGCTTTTATTGTTCTATTATCGACTTCTTCTTAAATTTATCAAAACGCTTGACAATTTCATATTTTTAATATATCATTATTATACCATATAATAAATGGTATTTGTTGTGAAATGCTTATGGCGTTTTATGCAGATATATGACCACCTGTATTTTTATACAGGTCAAGCCCATACGGACAGGCGGGTCAGCTGCCGAGAGTGGTTAAGACCACATTATTGATTGAGTTAGAAGCTCAAATTTTATAAGTTGATTACTTTATAATCGGTGCTTGTGCACATCACTTGTGAAACGGTCAATAAGAGTAGTAAGTATATTTGCTATAAACGCTCTGAAAAACGGAATCTTAAGTAATCTGCGATATGCAGTTTTTATGGTTATACAGGTGGTGCTTTGCATCACCTTTATTTTATGCTCGCAAAAGGATTTATAGAATGAATATTGAGAATCAAAAAAGAGCTCCTATTTATGAAGCTTTACAAAAATTCCGAAAACAGAGAATTGTGCCCTTTGATGTGCCCGGACATAAAAGGGGCAGAGGAAATCGCGAGCTTGTCGAACTGCTTGGCGAAAAGTGTGTTGGCCTTGATGTGAATTCAATGAAACCGCTCGATAATCTCTGTCACCCTGTGTCTGTTATCAGAGAAGCCGAGGCTCTTGCTGCCGACGCCTTCTCTGCTGAGCATGCATTTTTTATAGTGGGCGGTACTACTTCGGCTGTGCAAAGTATGATTTGGTCTGTGTGCAAGGCAGGAGATAAAATAATTTTACCGAGAAACGTTCATAAAAGCGCAATTAATGCCCTTGTGTTGTGCGGCGCAGTTCCCGTATATGTAAACCCGGAGGTTGACGACCGAATTGGTATATCACTCGGAATGGATATTGCTCAGGTAAAAAAAGCAATAGACGAAAACCCCGATGCTGTGGCTGTGCTCGTGAACAATCCCACATATTACGGAATTTGCTCTGATATAAAATCAATAGTTGAGCTTGCTCACAGTAACGGAATGACTGTGCTTGCTGATGAAGCACACGGAACTCATTTTTATTTTTCAGACGATTTACCTGTTTCTGCTATGCAGGCAGGCGCAGATATGGCGGCTGTTTCTATGCATAAATCAGGAGGAAGTCTGACTCAAAGCTCCTTCCTTTTGACAAACAAGGACGTAAAATGGGAGTATGTCGGTCAGATTATTAACCTTACCCAGACTACAAGTGCTTCATATCTTCTTCTTTCAAGTCTTGATATTTCAAGGAGAAATCTTGCGCTTAAAGGGAATGAATCATTTAAAAAGGTAATGAAAATGGCTGAATATGCCAGAAATGAAATCAATGCTGTCGGAGGCTATTATTCCTATGGCAAGGAGCTTACAAACGGCAGAAGCGTTTTTGCGTTTGATGTAACGAAGCTTTCTGTTTATACTCGTGACATAGGCCTCGCAGGAATCGAGGTTTATGATTTGCTGCGTGATGAATATGATATTCAGATTGAATTCGGCGACATAGGCAATATTCTTGCATACATTTCAATCGGAGACAGATTGCAGGATATTGAGCGTCTTGTCGGGGCGCTTGCTGATATAAAAAGACTTTACTCCCGAGATAATAAAAAAATGCTGAAAATGGAATATATTCCTCCTATAGTTGCCGCAACTCCTAGAGACGCTTTCTATGCTGAGAAAGAGTCTCTGCCGCTTGAAGAAGCCTCGGGGAAAATATGCAGTGAATTTGTTATGTGTTATCCTCCCGGTATTCCCATTTTATCGCCCGGTGAAATGATAACTGATGAAATTATTGATTATATTATATATGCAAAAGAAAAGGGATGCTCTATGCAGGGCACGGAAGACCCGTATATTGAACATCTTAATGTATTAAAATAGGAGAATGAATATGGAATTCTGGTTTTCAGAAAGACACACGGATAACGTGGAATTGTCAATTCGCGTTGATAAACAGCTTTTTGGCAATCAAAGCGATTTTCAAAAACTTGATGTGTTTGAGTCTGCTGAATTTGGCAGATTTATTACCTCTGACGGTGATGTCATATTTTCTGAAAAGGATGAATTTACCTATGATGAAATGATAGTGCACGTACCTATGGCAGTACATCCCGACGTTAAAAAGGTTCTTGTAATAGGCGGCGGTGACGGCGGTGTTGCCCGTGAGCTTTCTCATTATGACGAAATTGAAGTTATTGATGTTGTTGAACCGGACGAAATGTTTGTTGAGGTTTGCAGAGAATATTTTCCTGATAACTCAATGGGGTTGGATGATAAAAGAGTTAATGTTTTTTATCAGGACGGACTGAGATTTTTGCGTTCGTGCCACAAAGAATATGACCTTATAATAAATGATGCAACAGACCCGTTTGGTCATACAGAAGGACTTTTCACTAAAGAATTTTACGGCAGCTGCTACAAGGCGCTTAAGGATGACGGAATTATGGTTTATCAGCACGGAAGTCCTTTTTATGATGAGGACGAGGAAGCTTGCCGGTCAATGCACAGGAGAGTTTTTCGTTCATTCCCAATAAGCAAGGTTTATCAGGCGCATATTCCAACCTGTCCTGCCGGTTACTGGCTTTTTGGATTTGCTTCAAAAAAATATCATCCTATAAAGGATTTGGACGCTAAGCGCTGGAATGGGCGAAAAATAGAAACATGGTATTATACAACAAATCTTCACCTGGGAGCTTTTATGCTTCCAAAGTATGTTGAGGATATGCTTAAAGAGGAAGAGGAAAAATAATATTTTAGAAAGGAAACGTAAAAATGAGCAAACTCTTAATAATAGGCTGCGGCGGTGTGGCGTCGGTTGCAATTCACAAGTGCTGTCAGAACAGCAAAGTTTTTACGGAAATATGTATTGCAAGCAGAACAAAATCCAAGTGTGACGCATTAAAGGAAAAACTCGAAAAGAAAACCTCTACGGTTATCACAACGGCAAAGGTTGACGCTGACAGCAAAGATGAACTTGTAGATTTGATTAACAGCTACAGACCGCAGGCAGTGTTAAACCTTGCATTGCCGTATCAGGATTTAACTATTATGGAGGCTTGCCTTGAAACAAAGGTTGATTACATTGATACAGCAAACTATGAGCCTGAGGATATTACCGAGCCTGAATGGAAAGAAAAATATGATGAGCGCTGTAAAACGCTTGGTTTTACGGCATATTTTGATTATTCATGGCAATGGGCATACAAAGAAAAATTTGAGCAGGCAGGCATTACGGCTTTGCTTGGAACAGGCTTTGACCCCGGCGTAACAAGTGTGTTCACCGCATATGCTCTTAAACACTATTTTGATGAAATTCATTATATTGATATTCTAGACTGTAACGGCGGAGATCACGGCTATCCTTTTGCCACAAACTTTAACCCGGAAATCAATCTTCGCGAGGTTTCTGCAAACGGTTCATACTGGGAGAACGGCAAATGGATTGAGACAAAGCCTATGGAAATCAAGCGCGAATTTGTATTTGACAGCGTAGGCAAAAAGGATATGTATCTTCTCCACCACGAAGAAATTGAGTCGCTCGCAAAAAATATTCCAAATGTAAAGCGCATAAGATTTTTTATGACCTTTGGTCAGAGCTATCTTAACCATATGCAGTGCCTTGAAAATGTGGGTATGCTGTCAACCGAGCCTGTAATGCACAACGGTCAGGAAATTGTGCCGATTCAGTTTCTCAGGGAGCTTCTTCCGGATCCTGCTTCACTTGGTTCCAGAACTGTTGGAAAGACCAATATAGGCTGTATTTTTACAGGTATTAAGGATGGCAAAGAAAAATCAATTTATATATACAATATTTGTGACCATCAGGAGTGCTACAAAGAGGTTGGCTCTCAGGCAGTATCATACACAACAGGCGTTCCGGCAATGATCGGCGCGTCATTGGTATTAAACGGAATCTGGAAGAAACCCGGTGTTTTTACAGTGGAGGAATTTGATCCTGATCCCTATATGGAGGCGCTTAATGAATTCGGTCTGCCTTGGATTGTTGATGAAAATCCGACTAAGGTAGATTAATCGGGTGAAAATATGAAATTTACCGAATTAAAGACGCCCTGCTATGTTATTGATGAGACAAAGCTTATTGCAAATCTTGAGATTCTTGACAGCGTTCAAAAGCATACGGGATGCAAAATCCTCCTTGCCCAAAAAGCTTATTCCGCATTTTGTACCTATCCGCTGATCGGCAAATATCTTTGCGGTACAACTGCAAGCGGACTTTATGAAGCAAAGCTTGGCAATGAATACTTTGGCAAAGAAACTCATGTTTTTGCTCCGGCTTTTTCATCTGAAGATATGACGGAACTGGTAAAAATTTGTGACCATATTATTTTCAATTCATTTTCACAGCTTGAAAAGCACCGAGGCATCTGGGAGAATTCTTCTTCAAGCGTCGGTATAAGGCTAAATCCCGAATTTTCTACTCAGCAGGGTCACGAAATTTATGACCCGTGTGCCTATGGCTCAAGGCTGGGTGTAACTAAAAATAATTTTAGAGAAGATTTGCTTTTTGGTGTTGACGGATTTCATTTTCATACATTGTGCGAACAAAACAGCGACGACCTTATAAAAACCTTTAATGCTTTAGAAGAAAGCTTTGGAAAGTATTTTTATAATGCAAAGTGGCTGAATTTTGGCGGAGGACATCATATTACACGTCCTGATTATGATATTGAAGCTCTCGAAAGTCTGATTAATTATGTTAAGAAAAAATATGATGTTCAGATTTATCTTGAACCGGGAGAAGCAGTTGCGCTTAACGCAGGATTTCTTGTTTCAGAAGTAATGGACATAGTACGCAACGGAATAGAGACTTTGATTCTTGATACTTCTGCCGCCTGTCATATGCCCGATGTACTTGAAATGCCGTATCGTCCGCCGCTTATGAACAGCGGTCTGCCTGATGAAAAAAAGTACAAATACAGAATCTCTTCGTGCACCTGTCTTGCAGGCGATATAATAGGAGACTACAGCTTTGACGAGAAAATCAAGGTCGGAGACAGGCTTGTATTTGAAGATATGGCTATCTATTCAATGGTTAAGAACAACACCTTCAACGGTATGCCTTTGCCTGCAATAGTTCTAATGCACAATAGAGATAATTGCGAAATAATAAAAGAGTTTTCATACAACGACTTTAAGGACAGACTTTCATAATGAACAAATTCACATACTTTGATAATGCAAATTTTCCGTCAGACAGCGGATATTATATGCCTGCCGAGTTTTCACAGCATAAAGCGACAATTATTATTTTTCCCGAGAGAAGGGGCTCGTGGTGCTATGAGGCTAAATTCGCCGAAAAAGTTTTTTCAGAAATAATAGAACAAATTTCATACCGTGAAGCGGTTTATGTTCTTGCAAGCGACAGGAAATATGCACACGCAAAGGATTTGTTTTCAAAGCTTGAAAATGTGAATGTTCTCAATATTAATTCCGATGATGCATGGGCAAGAGATACTGCCCCCACCTTTATTGTCAATAATGAGGGGGATGTTCGTGCAATTGACTGGCAGTTTAATGCATGGGGCGGAGAATATGACGGACTTTATGCCGACTGGAGCAGAGATGACAGAATACCATATGAGCTTTGTAAAAGGCTTGGCTATGAGCTGTATAATGCTCACCCGTTTGTTCTTGAGGGCGGTTCTGTTCATACAGACGGCGAGGGTACCTTGATTACAACCGAGGAGTGCTTATTAAGCAAAGGCAGAAATCCTAAGCTTACTAAGTATGAGATTGAGCAGACGCTAAAGGGATACATTGGAGTTTCAAAAATCATTTGGCTGCCAAAGGGAATTTATAATGATGAGACAAACGGGCATGTTGATAATATTTGTGCCTTTACGGCTCCTGCCAATGTTGTGCTTGCGTGGACGGATAATAAAGATGACCCGCAGTACAGTCGCTCAAAAGCGTGTTTAGAGGCGCTTGAAAATTCAACTGACGCAAAAGGAAGAAAAATTTCCGTTCACAAGCTGCCTATACCCTCATGTCCCGTTTGTGTTGAGGAAAATGATTTACTGGGCTATGAATTTGAAGAAGGCGAGGATACCCGTGAGCTTGGAGAACGTCTTGCCGCCTCGTATGTGAACTTTTATTTTTGTAATGGAGCTGTAATACTTCCGCAGTTTGGCGGAAAAAATACTGAAAGCGACAGGGTTGCCGTCGATATTATGCGTAATCTTTGTCCCGATAGAGAAATTATCACTGTCTCTGCCGGAGATATTATTCTTGGCGGCGGCAATATTCATTGCATAACCCAGCAAATTCCAATTAATAAATAATTTACAGGAGTTTATTTATGCGTAAGGTTAAGGTTTCTGCTGTGCAAATGAGATGCACAGAAAATGTGGCCGAAAATATAGCAAATGCGGACAGTCTTGTCCGCAGGGCGGCTTTTCAGGGAGCTGACATAGTACTGCTTCCTGAGCTTTTTGAACGGCAGTATTTTTGTCAGGAACGCAGATATGATTACTACAGATTTGCAAAATCTCTTGAGGAAAACGACGCTGTTTTACATTTTATGAAAGTCGCAAGGGAACTGTCCGTTGTAATTATAGTAAGCTTTTATGAAAAAGACGGCAACAGACTTTTTAACACCGTTGCCGTTATTGATTCCGACGGAAAAATACTTGGCAAATATCGTAAAACTCATATTCCCGATGACCATTTTTATCAGGAAAAATTTTACTTTACTCCGGGAGACACGGGATTTGTTACATTTAAAACAGCCTTTGGCGTAATCGGAGTGGGAATATGCTGGGATCAATGGTTTCCCGAAACTGCAAGAGCGCTTGTTCTAAATGGTGCTGAACTTATTTTTTATCCGACTGCCATAGGTACAGAGCCTATCCTTGACTGCGACAGTATGCCTCATTGGAGGAGAGCAATGGCCGGACATTCCGCTGCAAATATTGTTCCTGTAATTGCAGCCAATAGAATTGGCAGAGAGGATGTTGTTCCCTGCGAAGCTAACGGAAATCAGCAATCGTCATTGGTTTTCTACGGTTCATCGTTTATTACTGATGAAACAGGCGCAATTATTGCAGAGGCTTCAGGAAATGATGAAACTGTAATCACTGCCGATTTTGACCTTGACAAAATTTATGAAAAACGAATGGAATGGGGGATTTTCAGGGACAGACGAACTGAGTCCTATAAAATATTATCCGAAAAATAGAGTTTTTCAGGCGGCGAACTGCCTAAAACGGAAATATATTTTAAACATCTGTTAACCCGGCAGTATTTTTCGGTTGTTTTTTGTTCAGAGGTAAACATGTTTCAGGTATACTAAAATGATTCAGTGTTTATCATATAAGCTACGTGCTGATTTGATTATTGCATTTTATGTGTTGGGGCAATTGAGTAAATCTGAATGATGTTAAACCTGCATTGAAACTCAAATAATCAATCAATGTAGTTGACAAATAAAGTCATAGTGATATAATTAAAATGCTACAGAGTAGAAACCGATGCGTTTTACTAAACAAAGATTGAAATCAGGTTATCTGTTTTTATCAGCGTTTAGAATACAGTGTTTTCCGAACGGGGAGTTGTCGGAAAAACGAAAGGCGTTTGCCTGCGGTTGAGGTTTTGCATCCCGCTGTCAGTCATTTTAACAATAACAGATTGTTGAGTTTTCGGGATAGCAGCAGCTATTCCGTTTTTTTATGTAAGGAGAATGGTTATGGTTGACCAAAATAAAATTCAGAAAGCAATAACTATGCTTTTAGAGGCTATCGGCGAAGATATAAACAGGGAAGGGTTAGTTGAGACTCCCGAGCGTGTTGCCAGAATGTATGCAGAATTAACCGCAGGTTATGATGACAGTGCAAAAACCCACCTTAGCAAGTTTTTTACAGCCACAAATGCAGAGGTTGTAATTGAAAAGGATATTAGCTTTCATTCCCTGTGTGAACATCATATGCTGCCCTTCTTCGGCAAGGTTCATATTGCCTATATTCCCGACGGAAAGGTTGTAGGTATAAGCAAACTTGCCCGTGTGACAGAGGTGTTTGCAAGGAGACTTCAAATTCAGGAACAGCTTACAAACCAAATTGCCGACGCTATTGATGATGAACTTTCTCCAAAGGGTGTAATGGTTATTATTGAGGCTGAACACACATGTATGACAATGAGGGGTATCAAAAAAATCGGCAGCAAAACCCTTACCCTGTCTGCAAGAGGTGTATTTAAAGACAACCTTGATTTACAAAAAAATGTTCAGGGGTTAATTAATCTGTGATTAGAGTTAATAAGATTTTACAAAACGCTGATTTTCTTAACCATATGGAAGAGATAATAAAAACCGAAGAACAGAGGATTTTTTGCAATCATCAAATCGACCATTTACTTGGTGTGGCAAGGATTATGTACATCGAAAATCTTGAAAATTCATTGAATATTAATAAAGAATTAATCTACGCAGCGGCTCTGCTTCACGACATTGGCAGAGGCACGGCATATAAAACGGGTACGGACCACGCAGCAGAAAGTGCAAATATAGCCGAGGTCATTTTGCAGAACTCCGGTTTTAACAGAGAAGAAACAGAAAATATCCTATTTGCAATTGCACATCACAATGACAGTATTAATGGTGACGCTTTATGCACTTTGTTAAGAAGGGCAGACAAAGCAAGCCGTAACTGCTTTATCTGCTCTGCCTATAAGGAGTGCAACTGGAGCGATGGAAAAAAGAACAAAGGAGTAACAGTATGATAATCGGTAATAAAGAATTTGACACAAAAAATAATGTATATATTATGGGGATTTTAAATGTGACTCCCGATTCTTTTTCTGACGGCGGAAACTTCAACAGCATTGACAAAGCTTTGTTCCGCACAGAAGAAATGATTGCGCAGGGGGCAGATATTATTGATGTCGGCGGTGAATCAACCAGGCCTAATCATATAAAAATTTCGGATGAAGAAGAGATTGAAAGGGTCTATCCTATTTTGTCGGCTATTAGAAAACGTTTTGATGTTCCCCTTTCATTAGACAGTTATAAGGGTAAGGTTATCAAAGAAAACCTTTGCCACATTGATTTGGTAAACGACATTTGGGGATTAAAGTATGATGACAAAATGCCGCAGATAGTTGCAGAGGCGGACATCCCGTACTGCTTAATGCATAACAGAGCCAATCAGAATTATGATAACTTTTTTGAGGATTTTATTAGCGACATAAAGAAGAGCCTTGATATTGCTCATAGTGCCGGTATTGCAAAGGAAAATATTATTCTTGACGGCGGCGTTGGTTTTGCAAAAAATTATGAACAGAATTTGCAGGTGATTAACCGCACAGATGAGCTTTGCAGTCTTGGGTACCCTGTTATGATAGCTACTTCAAGAAAGTCTGTCATTGGACTTACCCTTGATAAAGAGGTCACAAACCGTGTAACAGGAACAGTTGCAACCACCGTTGTCGGAGTAATGAAGGGTGCTTCTTTTGTGCGAGTACACGATATTACGGAAAATTGTGATGCAATCAAGATGACAAAATCTATTCTGGAGGAGCAAAAATGGATGAAATAACTATAAGCGGCATTGAATTTTTTGCCTATCACGGTGTACTTGAAAATGAAAAGAAAAGCGGACAGCTTTTTTCAGCTGATTGCAGTTTTGAAATTGATACCTCACTTTGTAATGATGATTTGGACAAAACTGTAAACTATGCAGAAGTAACTACAGAGATTGTGAGTTTTGCCGCAGAGCACAGATACGATCTTATTGAAACTCTGGCAAATAACCTTGCAAAGCATATTTTGCTGAAATTTTCATTAATAAAAAATGTAACTATCACTATTCACAAGCCAAATGCCCCCATCTCTGTAAAATTTGATGACGTGAAGTTAAGCGTTACAAGGGGCTGGAAAACCTGCTATTTGGCAATTGGTTCAAACCTTGGCAACCGCGAAAAACATCTTGATTTTGTTTGGAATGAAATTGAAAATTGCACGGAAATCAAAGGAATTTGCAAATCCGATTATATAGAAACAAAGCCCTATGGCGTTATTGACCAACCCGACTTTCTAAACGGCGCAATAAAAATAAAAACCATACTCACCCCGTATGAGCTGCTGGAGTTTTGCGACAGAGCAGAAAAGCTTTGCGGCAGAGTAAAGACAAGACATTGGGGCGAAAGAACCCTTGATGTAGATATTTTAATGTATGAGGATATGGTGCTTTTTACAGATGAGCTGATAATTCCTCACCCTGAAATGTACAAGAGGGATTTTGTTCTGAAACCGCTCTCACAAATTGAACCCTATTTAGTACATCCAATATTAAAAATCAATGTTCTTGAATTGCTGAAAAGGATTGAGAAATGAAATGTATTGTTGCTGTAGATAACAGCTTTGGCATAGGAAAAGGGAATGATTTGCTTTTTAACATTCCTGATGATTTAAAAAAATTTAAAGAAATAACTACCGGCAAGGTTGTTGTTATGGGGAAAAATACTCTCCTGTCCTTGCCTAACCGACAACCCTTGCCTAACAGAACAAATATTGTTTTAAGCACTACGCTGCATAGGGACGACTGCATAGTATGTCCCTCTTTAACTGATATGTGGGAGGTCCTTAAATCCTACAACAGCGATGATGTTATTGTTATCGGCGGAGAAAAAATTTACAAGCAGCTGCTTCAACACTGTACCACAGCCTATGTTACCAAGGTTTGCGCACAAGAAAACGCCACCCGATTTTTCCCTAATATTGACTTAATGGATAATTGGCGCCTTACAAATAAAAGCCCAAAGCAAATATATAATAATTTGGAGTATTATTTTTGCAAATATCAAAAGCTTGACGTTTTAGCAAGGTGATGCGACTAAATTTTTATCATTGTTTCGATTGTTGCCTAAATTTTATTTTAAGCGCAAGAACTGCCTTTTATGTCGGAACAGTTCCACACTAAAATTTATATAGAAGATACTCTTCAATTTTATGACCTGTCTTTCTTTAAACATTGTGCCTGTGCAGAAAATGGCTATGTTCTATTTTGATACTCTGCTTAAACATATTCTTACTAGCTGAAATAGTTCAGCCATTATAAAAAATAAGGATAAAACTATGTTGACACGGTTTTGTTTTTGTGATATGCTATTGTCAACCAATTGCAAAAATGAGGTTGACAAATATGACTGAGACTAAAACCATTATATACTGTAGTTTGTTTACTGCGTTGATTGCCGTTGGAGCGTTTATTAACATTCCTATTCCCGTGTGTCCCTTTACACTGCAGTTTCTGTTTACTACGTTGGCAGGTTTGCTTTTAGGTTCAAAAAAAGGAGCAATTTCTGTTGTCGCATATATGATTCTCGGCTTGATTGGTCTTCCGATATTTTCAAAGGGCGGAGGCTTTTGGTATGTTTTAGAACCCACATTCGGCTATATCATAGGCTTCTGTATAGGAACCTTTGTTACAGGTTTTATAGCGGAAAGATTAAAGAAAAAAACATTTTTCCGTTACTTAATTGCTAATTTCATCGGCTTGTTGATTGTTTATGCTGCCGGTATGGTTTATTATTATATAATTTGCAATTATGTAATCAACACGCCGATTGCCTTGTGGCCGCTGTTTTTATATTGCTTCATTTTAGCTGTTCCGGGAGACATATGTTTGTGTATTCTTGCGGCAATACTTGTAAAACGCGTGAAGCCGATTTTGGAACGTCAGCTGATAAAATAATAGCTTTATATCGGATAACTCAAGATTTATATATTGATAGGAGAAATTAATATGAATGCATTGGATTTGGCGCAGGAAATTATTGACGGCAGAAGAATTACACGCGAGGATGATTTGTCTTTCTTTTTGAACTGTGATTTACAGGAGCTCTGCGAAGGTGCAGATCGTATTCGTGCGTATTTTATCGGAGATAAGGTGGATCTTTGCTCCATTATCAACGGACGAAGCGGCAGGTGCCCTGAGGACTGCAAATACTGTGCCCAATCTGCTCACTATCACACAAATTGTGAAGTCTATGATTTTCTGCCTGAAGAAAAAATAGTGGAAGCCTGTAAGATGAACGAGAGCGAGGGTGTGGATCGTTTCTCTATTGTAACGGCAGGCAAAGCGCTGACAGGTGAGGAATTTGACAAAGCAATTCACGCATTTGAGACAATGCACCGTGAATGTAAGATTGACCTGTGCGCTTCTATGGGCTTTTTAAACGAAGAACAGCTCCATAGACTCCACGAAGCCGGTGTAACAAGCTATCACCATAATATTGAAACCTCTAAGAGAAACTTTCCTAATATTTGCAGTACCCACACCTATGATCAAAAAATTGAAACGTTGAAAAAGGTCAAGGCGGAGGGTATGTGCGCCTGCTCAGGCGGTATTGTCGGTATGGGAGAAACCTGGGAGGATCGCTTGGATATGGCAATAAGTCTTGCTGAGCTTGGTATTGACTCTATTCCGATTAATGCCTTGATGCCAATCAAGGGAACACCCCTTGAAAATCTTTCGCAGATTACCGAAGATGAAATTCTAAGAACGATTGCGTTTTTCCGCTATATTAATCCGCTTGCTAATATCCGTCTTGCCGCAGGCAGAGCGCTGCTGAGTAACGATGGTGAAACAGCATTCCGCTCAGGTGCCTCCGCTTCTATTACAGGCAATATGTTAACTACTGTTGCCTGCGCTACTATCCGCAGCGACAGAGAGATGTTAAAGAATCTAAATCGTGATGTTACGCCGGATTATTGGAGAAACATATAAGGTATATCTGAAAAATGTCAGATACGTCCTGATGTGTAAATTGCATTATTCAAGTTTATATTAACAGACGTAATTTGCATAATTACAAATTATGATAAAATTTGATTACACCTTAACTGCCCGCGGCAAGGCTGTAACATATTTTTATATTTGCGGGCAGAAAGGCTTTGGTAATTGAAATGGGACGTTCGTTGTTTATCACGGGAACCGGAACAGATGTAGGAAAAACCTACGTTACAGGTCTGATTGTCCGCAAGCTTGCAAAGTATGGTAAGAATCCCGCCTACTATAAAGCGGCTATGAGCGGCAATGAACGCAGGGAGGATGGCAGTCTTATTCCGGGAGATGCGCTGTTTGTACAGCAGTGCTCCGGCATAGAACAACCTCTTCGGGAAATGTGTCCCTATGTTTATGAAAATGCCTGCTCACCTCATTTGGCTTCCCGTATAGAGGGAAATCCTGTAGTTTTGGATGTAGTGAAGCAGGGGTTTCGGGCTGTTTTGGAGAAATATGATTATGTGACAGTAGAAGGAAGCGGCGGAATACTTTGTCCTATTTGCTTTGATGAAGCAAAAATCCGGTTGGAGGATATTGTGAAAGAACTGAATCTTTCCTCTGTCATTATTGCAGACGCTGGATTGGGTACTATCAACAGTGTGGTTTTGACAGCGGAGTATATGAAAGCAAAGAATATGCCTGTTAAAGGCATTATATATAATCATTTCCATTCCGATAATGTTATGGAGGAGGATAATGTATTTATGTGCGAATATATGACAGGCCTCCCGACATTAGCTAAGGTAAAAGACGGCGATACGGAGTTGAACATTGACATTGACGTGCTGACGGCACTTTATGAATGAAGGAGAAAATATTATGATCTGGTATCCTTACGAACAGATGAAAACGATGAAGGCGCCTTACAAAATTGTTAATGCAGAGGGTGTGCACATTTATACGGAGGATCAGAAGCTTATTGATTCCGTGTCGTCCTGGTGGTGTATGATTCACGGCTATAAGCACCCGGAGCTTACAGCTGCAATCAAAGAGCAAGCGGATTGCTTTTGTCATATAATGCTGGGTGGACTGACCCACGAGCCTGTACAGAAGCTTTCTCAAAAGTTGCAGGAATTTCTTCCGGGGGATTTGGATTACTGTTTCTTTTCAGACTCCGGCAGTGTTGCTGTAGAGGTTTCTCTGAAAATTGCTTTGCAGTATAACACTAATATGGGGCGGAAACGTCCGATGGTGTTGGCATTGGAGCATGCCTATCACGGCGATACTTTTAAGGCGATGGAGGTAGGAGACGACGAGGATTACCATTTTGCCTTTGATACAAAGGAAAATGTAGTTCACATTCCGACAGAGATTGAGGCGCTGGAGGCAGCGTTTGAAAAATATCATGACAAACTGAATTGCTTCATTGTTGAGCCGTTGCTGCAAGGCGCCGGAGGAATGAGAATGTACGATATTTCATTTTTGGAGCGTGCCAGAGAATTGTGCGACCGGTATGATGTACTTTTGATATTTGACGAGGTAGCTACAGGTTTTGGACGTACAGGAAACAGATTTGTCGCAGATTTAGTCCTGCCGGATATTCTTGTATTGGGCAAGGCGCTGACGGGCGGCTATATCGGTCATGCTGTGACGGTGGCGAACCGCAAGGTTTTTCAGGCGTTTTACAGCGATAATGACCGTCATGCTCTAATGCATGGACCAACCTTTATGGGGAACGCATTGGCATGCGCCGCCGCACTAAAGGGTATTGAGATTTTTGAACGAGAAGATTATATGAGCAAAATCAAGCGCATTGAAGAGATTTCCCATAGGGAAATGGACGGGTTTACGGACCCGCGTATTAAGGATGTGCGGATTATGGGCGGCTGTGTTTGCGTTGAGGTTTATGATTCAGAAACACTTGAGGGTTTTCAGCAGTTTGCCTATGACAGAGGTGTGTTCAGCAGACCTTTCCTAAGATATATGTATTCTATGGTTCCGTATATAATAGGGGAAGAGGAGCTTGTAAAGATTTTTGATACTATGAAAGAATGGTTTCATAGATAATATTTTGTATCAATTTAATTAATCCCAATTATAGAAATAAGATGCTATCGCAAATTTTTTTGCGGTAGCACCTTTTATAATTGTGTTTAGGTCGTATCTGAAAACTCAAAACAACTGTCCATATTTATCTGCGATAGCAAACCGGGTTATAAGCTGCAAAAGGCAACAAAAAAGGCACCCACTTGCGTGAGTGCCTTTTGGCGGAGGACAAGGGATTTGAACCCTCGCGCCGCGTTAGCGACCTACTCCCTTAGCAGGGGAGCCTCTTCACCACTTGAGTAATCCTCCGTATG
>CAZYWO010000030.1:0-20191 GCA_964651095.1 uncultured Oscillospiraceae bacterium
ATTATTTTCATAAAAAAGGAAATGAAACATTAGGAGGCATAAAAATGAAAAAAACATATCTGTTAGAAGATCTTTGTTGCGCAAACTGTGCTGCTGCAATTGAAAGAGGAGTAGCTAAAATTGATGGAGTAAAAAGCGCATCGGTTAATTTTCTTACAACTAAACTTGTAGTAGAAGCCGAAGAAGAGGGATACGATAAAGTTTATAAGCAAATTCAAAAGGTAGTTAAGAAAACAGAACCTGATGTGACAATCAAGGAAATCTAGGATAAAGCAATCCAAGCTGAGATAATGTAGATTAGAAATTAATGAATTTGGATTAAGAGATTGAAGGTATTTTGCTATGAAAAAGAGATTGATCAGAATATTAATAGGAGCGTGCTTGTTTGCAGCAGCTTTGATATCCAGCATGTTTCTGCCCGATGCAAGTCAGGCAGAGTGGGCATATTGGGCAAAGATGGCGATTTTCCTTGTTGCATATGTGATAATAGGATATAAAGTAATTTTTAAAGCTGTACGTAATATAAGCTATGGAAAAATTTTTGATGAAAATTTTCTTATGGCAATAGCATCTATAGGCGCGTTTATAATCGGCGAATATCCTGAAGCAGTAGCAGTTATGCTGTTTTATCAGGTCGGAGAACTTTTTGAAGATTACGCAGTAGGAAAATCAAGGAAGTCGATTACCGAGCTGATGAACATCAGGCCTGATTACGCCAACTTGAAAGTTGGAGACAAGGTGGAAAAGGTAGATCCGGAGAATGTAAAAATCGGCGATATTATTGTAGTTCGCCCCGGAGAAAAGGTTCCGTTAGACGGAGAAGTCATTTCGGGCAATTCCATGCTTGATACGGCTGCGCTTACAGGTGAATCTGTTCCCAGAGAGGTTATACCGGGAGGAGAAATTCTCAGTGGCTGTATTAATTTAAACGGACTTTTAGAAGTGCGGGTAGAAAAGGAATTTGGCGAGTCTACAGTCAGCAAGATCCTCGAATTAGTTGAAAACGCCACAAGCCAAAAGGCAAAAACAGAGAATTTTATTACACGTTTTGCTGCTGTTTATACTCCGGCAGTGGTTATTGCCGCAGTAGTACTGGCAATTTTACCGCCGTTAGTCGTAGAAGGGGCAGAGTTCAGCGATTGGGTTTACAGAGCGCTTAATTTCCTTGTAGTATCATGCCCGTGTGCATTAGTTATTTCAGTACCGCTGGGATTCTTTGGAGGAATTGGAGCCGCGTCTAACATAGGCGTTTTGGTAAAAGGCAGCAACTATCTTGAATCAGCAGCCCATGCTGAATATGTGGTAATGGATAAAACGGGAACTCTGACAAAAGGTGTCTTTGAAGTTGAGAAAATTAAAGTTAATGGACAATGGAGTGAGGCTGAACTGCTTAGACTTGCATCATTGGCGGAGAGCAATTCAAGCCATCCGATTTCCCAGTCTTTAATGAGAGCATATAAGCAAATTGAACCTATAGAGGCAGGAGAAAACTTGCAATCCAATATAAGCGATGTAGAAGAAAT
This sequence comes from uncultured Oscillospiraceae bacterium, assembly GCA_964651095.1. Lineage (GTDB taxonomy): Bacteria > Bacillota > Clostridia > Peptostreptococcales > Anaerovoracaceae > SUG1106. Next base: position 1,524 of record CAZYWO010000030.1, read on the forward strand.
TGCAGGTCATGGAGTATCTGCAATGGTCGATGGACATAACGTTCTTGCGGGAAACGATAAGCTGATGAAGCTTAAAGGTTTGGAATTCGAGAATAAGGAGGAAGCAGGTACAGTTGTACACATCGCAGTTGACGGACAGTATGCCGGATACATTCACATTGCAGATAAGCTTAAGGAAGACGCTGCCGAAGCCGTAGCAGGGCTTAAAGCCAACGGTATTACTACGGTAATGCTGACAGGCGACAGCATGTCGGCAGGGCAGGCAGTCGGAAAGAAGCTTGGAATAGACAAAATATTTGCAGAACTTTTGCCTGAAGATAAGGTGCGTAAGGTTGAAGAACTTTTAAAGGCTAAGTCGCCTAAAGGTCAGTTAATCTTTGTAGGAGACGGTATAAACGACGCTCCAGTACTTGCCAGAGCTGACGTAGGTGTTGCAATGGGAGGATTAGGCTCTGACGCGGCAATTGAAGCGGCCGACGTGGTAATCATGCACGACGAACCGTCAAAGATTCTGGATTTGATGAAGATTGCTAAAAAAACAATTTCAATTGTAAGTCAAAACATAGTATTCGCTCTCGGCATAAAACTCTTTGTGCTGGCACTCAGCGCTATGGGTCTTGCAAATATGTGGGAAGCAGTTTTTGCAGATGTAGGAGTTTCAGTCATTGCTATACTTAATTCCATGAGAGCTTTAAACACAAAATAGGTATTTAGCATATTATAAAAAAATCGGTCTAAGTTTTAATATGGGTCCTCTTTACCGGATTGTCCAATAAGGAGGATACATATCATTTACTACTTGACCGATTTTTATTTACTTATGATTGTACTAATTATCGTGAATTTCATCACAGTGACAGGCAGCACAATTGCAGCCTGGCCCGTGAGATTTGTGCTCGATGTGAGTAAAAGCGATGTCAATGATGTCGACTACGTGCTGGTCATCCAGAGAATAAAAAATGTTTTTGCCGTCGCGACGGCTTTTTACAAGTCCCTCATCTTTTAATAGCTTTAGCTGATGAGAGACTGCCGACTTGGTCATGTCCACAGCAGAAGCAATATCGTTTACGCATAATTCATCGCTGGATATACAACACAATATTTTCATTCTTGTTTCATCTCCCACTACCTTAAAGAAAGCGGCAGCTTTGGAAATGAGCTGTTTTGAAGTGTGTTTCATGTAAAGACTCCCTTACTTTTTACTTGTTCATAAGATTAAGAAATGTAGATGTGGCCGTTGCGATCAGGGCTCCGGTGGATTTGCTGTAAAGTTTGGACTCTATATGAAAAACCTTTTTTCCGGCAGAAATAACTTTCCCCACACCTATGATGACATCGTCAGGATTACCGAATTTGACAAAACGTACATCAATATCTACTGTAGGTCCCCAACCTCCTGTAAAACCTGTAAGTGTTGTACCTGCTGAATAATCCAGCATGGTGCATATAACTCCGCCGTGAAGCTTGTCTTTGCGGTTAAGCTCCCATGGCAGAACTGGGAATTCAAGAGTTACGGTGCGTTCCTCCACGTTGCAGTCTATGAAACGAGGAGCCATCATGCTGTTTACGCGGCCAGACTGGCGATTTAGAACCTCACAGTGAAGCGCTTCGATATTTTTAATTATAGCCTCTTTATCGGTAAGTAAAATTGAGTCAGCCATTTTTATTTTCCTCTTTCGTAATATGATTTCATTTCAGTTTCGGGAACCATACTTCCGCCTGTTGCCCAGAGGATGTGAGTGGCGTTTGCCATATTATCGACAAGACCCTTTGCAGATAAATATTCCGATGCCTGCGATATGAGGGCAGGTCCTGTAAACGAAGCGCATGAAGATGGCTCTATATAAATACCTTCAGTGTCGGCAAGTCTGGTAAGGAATGGATAGAGTTTTTCATCAGAGATGGTATAACAACCATCGAGCAGAGTCTCCATAATAGTGCCGACAAGGCGAGATGCTCTTCCAACAGCCAATCCGTCTGCATCTGTAATTCCGTCTATACCCACATCGCTGCAGCAGATACCGTCGTGAAGTCCAGTAACAAGACCAAGGGTCATGCAAGGAGCATGGGTAGGTTCGGCGAAAAAGATATGAACGTGCTTTCCGAAAATTTCTTTAAGTCCAAAAGCTACGCCGCCGGGTGCGCCTCCCACTCCACAAGGAATATATACAAATACGGGATGGTTCTCATCTGCTATAATATTGTTCTTTTTAAATTGGTTTATTATTCGTTTTGCAGCGACCGAATAACCCAGGAAAAGGTCTTTAGAACCTTCATCATCTACGAAGTGACACATCGGATCGTTTGCTGCTTCCTTTCTTCCCTGAGCTACCGCAACCTGATAATCTTCCGGATATTCAATGACTGTGACGCCTTTAGAACGTAACAGGTCTTTTTTCCACTGTCTTGCATCTGCTGACATATGAACGGTTACCTTGAAACCCAGTTTAGCGCTGATAATTCCTATGGAAAGCCCTAGATTGCCTGTAGAGCCAACGGCTACGGAGTATTGGGAAAAGAGTTCCTTAAATCTATCTTCAAGGAGAACACTGTAATCATCACACATGGAAAGCAAGCCTTTTTCTATAGCAATTTCTTCTGCAAACTTAAGGACTTCATAAATTCCTCCACGGGCTTTAATAGAGCCGGAAACCGGCAGATGGCTATCAAGCTTTAAGAATAATCTGCCTTCAAAATCGCCGGTCATTTCCTTAAGGGCAGGTTCCATGCGGCGGATTTGGACTAAATCAGATTCGATGATACCGCCGGATTTAGATGTTTCAGGAAAAGCTTTAGACAGATAAGGCGCAAAACGAGCCAGTCTTGCTTCCGCATCATCAATATCTTTAATATCAAAAGGTATATCTGTATTCTTTCCGCTGTTAGGGTTTATCCACAAAACCTCACGATAGTCGATAATTTGAGAAATAATGGGGTTCTCAGCTATTAGCTTTCCAGTATCTGAAATTATGGCAGCCCCAAAACAACCTGAAGTAATGGGATTATCAGTTATTAACTTTTCAGTATCCATAAATATCTCCTTTCCCCTTTAGCGGGCAATATAAAAAAATTAAACATTAAACGGAATAATTAAAACCTGTCGCTGTAATTAAGTAAACTTCTCAATTTTCCACCTTGAACTTTAGTTTTTTTCGCCTCGGTGGCTTTAGTTCCCAAGTTACCGCCGCCTTCCGACATGAAATCTTCATATCTGTAAATTTTACCCCAGATCGAGTCCTCTGTGGTAACTACCAGTCCGAAGGTTCCTCCTGTTCCGTCGCGGGGTTTAGTCAAGCTGCCCGGATTCATGAGATAAACATCACCGAGCTGTGTATATACGCCTCGGTGGGTATGCCCGTAAAAAGCGCCGACACAATCGTTTTCCAAAGTTTTGTAATATAGATTTTGCTGGCTTATATTTACATTTTCCATGTGACCATGAGTAATAAGAAAGTTGCCGAATTCCGTTTCAAGAATCGACCAGTTGTCGTCATCAAAACAGCCGTCGCAATTGCCCTTGACCCATGCCACATGAATCCGCAGGCGTGCTTGAATTTCCAGTGCATCGCTGCTGTAATCGCCGCAGTGGACAATCACGTCGATAGGGGCTTCACTTATTAATTTTTTATATACTTGGTATACCCTGTCACATTGACCGTGAGTATCGCTTACTACTAAAATTCTCATAATGTGAGTATAACCTCTGATGTTATCTGTTATTAATAAAAATTTAAGATTTTTTGAATTACTTTCTACAGTATAACATAGAAAAAACAGGAAATGTATGATAAACTTAAAAAAAGGTCTTAAAAGTTAGGAGAAAAAATGATACGTGAAATCCGAAAAAAAATGGTTGTTTTATCTAACCGCAGCCCTTTCCCTCACCAGACGAAAGAATACATTAATCATATAGAGCGTGTGGATTGGATTTATATGAATGTAAGGCTCGATGGCAGCCCTCTCACGCGCCAAAATGTAGAAAGTATTCTTGACGGCGAGATTGTCCCAAGCGGCAGAATAATGGATCACATTTTTATTGAGCGTTTGGACAAATTGAGGAAGTATATGTATCAGTTTGAGGGCATGAGGACAAGTATAAGCAGCAGCCTGACGGGGCGCTTTGCAGGGATTTTAGGCGGAGATGAAGAAAGAATCTGCGAATATAGAAAAAGCACGCCCACGCTGATGGAATATTCCTATACTCCGATTTTGCCTGTGGAAATTCCCGAAAAATTTGAAAGACTGTTAAATATTGCAAACCGTAGGGAGGAATTTGACAATCCATTTATGAAAGCTGCACAGTTACATAACGGCTTTCTTGCAATTTATCCTTATGGAGAAAATGATCTGACGGCTGCGAGAGCGCTTATGGAATATTACCTTATTGAGCAGGGATATCCTATGGTTCCGCTCTCCCTTTCCGAAACAGAATACAATATGTCTTTTATTCATTATTTAAAAACAGGAGACAGCACTCCTTTGGCAGAGCATCTTACAAAGGCTGTCTACGACCGCTTGGAGCTGATGATTCAACTGACTGCATATTGATATTTACTTAGCTATAAAGTGGTTGAAAAGCCGCATCTTAGTGCGATATAATAAATAAGAAGTAAAGCATAATAATTATAAAGACGAAGTTAAAGTACGCTAATTTAGGTACAATTTAAAAATATAGGGGATAATAGACATGGAAGAAAAAAAAAGTAAGATAAAAAACGGATATGTCAACTATGGATTAATGCTCTTCGCAGTGGGAGTAGCATTGATTATAGCCTTTTATGTGGTAAACAATATGTCAATTGTCTTAAATGGAATAAGTACCATGAACGATATTTTGATGCCGTTTTACTTGGGGGCTGTAATGGCATATCTGTTATGTCCGATTTATAACGGTACTGCCAGACTTGCGTACATGAAAATAACTAAAGGACGATTCGGCAATCCCATAAAGGATCTTAAAGTCGCCAGAGTATTTGCTACGGTAGCGTCGCTGGCGGTGTTAATAGTTGCAGTTTCAGGGCTGATAGTAATGATTATTCCTGATTTGTGGAATAGTATAATGGGACTGATTGCAAATCTGCCGGACACATTTGAACATGTAAGCGATTGGATAAGACTGCACATGGATGAGAATCCACAACTTGCCGCATTGCTGGACAAAAGGCTGGATAGTTTATATGATACTGCTATAACATGGGCACAGAACAAGTTGGTTCCCGGCGTAGAAACTATTTTGAGCAATGTTTCAATAGGCGTTATCGGTACATTCAGCACGCTTATCAATTTTTTCGTGTCGTTGATCATATGCGTATATGTTCTTAACAGCAAAGAAATCTTCATAGCACAGTCAAAAAAGCTGGTGCTGGCTGTTTTCAAACCGGAAAAAGCCGAAGATATTTTTGAACTTGGAAGATTAAGCAATGAAACATTCGGCGGATTTATCAACGGTAAAATCATAGATTCCATCATTATCGGCATACTATGTTTTATAGCTATGACAGCTTTGAATCTGCCTATCGCTATGCTGGTGAGCGTAGTTGTGGGAGTCACTAATATAATTCCTTTCTTTGGACCGTTTATCGGAGCAATACCGTCATTAATTCTGCTGCTTTTGATTGACCCGATATCTGCCCTCAAATTTGGAATAATGGTACTGGTGCTTCAGCAGATAGATGGAAACATTATCGGACCGAAAATTTTGGGAAAGACCACTAAGCTGGCAAGTTTTTGGGTTATGTTTGCCATAATTGTGGCAGGCGGATTATTTGGATTCATAGGTATGGTTTTAGGTGTTCCTGTATTTGCAATAGTTTATACCTATATTAGGAGAGCAATTAACAAGAGGCTGGAAAAGAAGGATATGCCTACGGAGACACTTTTATATGAAGACTTCAGCAAATACAAATTAAAAGATTTTGACAAGGAGGATGTCTTTGAAAACGACAAGACTGACACAACTGACACAAATCAGGAAGATGATAGAAAATCTTCCGAAGAAAGCTCAGAATGAAGGGGCAGTTCAATCAGTAAATCTGATTGAAAACGCTGATATGAGTAAATATACTTCCTTTAAAGCAGGAGGCAGAGCTGCTGCCTTAGTTCGGGTTGAAAGTATAGAGGCATTGAAAGCCGTTCTTTGTTTAGCAACAGAAGAAAACATTCCTCATATGATATTGGGTAACGGTTCAAACACTTTGTTCAAAGACAGCGGTTATGACGGTCTTGTAATAAAGCTGGGCGATTATTTTGGAAACGTGTGGTTTGACACATTAGTTAAAAAACCTGAACAATTGCAATCAGGCGAAAAAGTGATAGTGTACTGCGGCGCATCCACGCTCATGTCTTCAGCGGCTAAAATTTTCTTGTCCGAAGAACTTGCGGGGTTTGAATTCGCCAGTGGAATTCCAGGCAGTCTGGGAGGAGCAGTGTTTATGAACGCGGGCGCTTATGGCGGAGAGATGAAAGATATAATAAGAGGAGTGCAGGCAGTTTCTCCCGACGGAAAAACCTCAAGGGTATTCAGCCCTGAGCAGATGGGTTTTGGCTATCGCCATAGCATTTTACAAGAAAACGGCTGGATTGCCACAAAGGTCATCTTAGATTTGACCGTGGGAGATAAGAAAGAAATTGCAGCCAAGATGAAAGAACTGATGGAAAAGCGCAATTCCAAACAGCCTGTAAATTATCCGTCGGCGGGAAGCACCTTTAAAAGACCAGAAGGACATTTTGCGGGAAAACTTATAGAGGATGCGGGGCTTAAAGGCTTGACTGTAGGAGGAGCGCAGGTATCTGTGCTTCACAGCGGTTTTGTAATTAATAAAGGCGGAGCGACTGCTACAGACATTTTGCAGCTCATATCGCTGGTACAAAATACAGTTTACGACAAGTTTGGCGTAATGCTGGAACCGGAGGTAAGAATCATTGGATAAATTCGACGAAGTAATTTCAAAATACAGAATGGTTTATGACCACCATACTCATACTATTTATTCACATGGAAAGGGTACGATTGAGGATAACGTAAAAGTTGCAGCCAGAAAAGGACTGAAGTCAATAGCCATTACAGACCATGGACCGGGGCATTTAACTTATGGAATTAAAATGGATAAGTTGCCCCAGATGCGCGCAGATATCCAAGCGATTAAAGACAAATACCCTGAGGTAGAGGTGTTGCTTGGCGTTGAAGCAAATACAACGAGAGTTGAACCTTTCCTCGACGTGTCGCCTGAAGAAAGCAGACAATTCGACATTATGCTGGCAGGTTACCACTTCGGTATACTTCATGCGGGAATGGTGCCCAATTACCTTCACAAGCATGCAGGCCTGTTTAAAGAAGAAAACTCTACGCTGAAAGTGAAGAATACAGCAATGATATTAAATGCTTTATATTATAATGAGGAACACGGAAATCATATAGATGTGCTGACTCATCCGGGGGACAAAGGACCTTTCGATATTGAGGATATAGCCAAAGCTTGTGCGGATACAGGTACGTTCATGGAAATTAACGATAAGCACCAGCATATGACTGTAGAAGAAATAAAGATTGCGGCAGCTTATGATGTTAAATTCATAATCGGCAGCGACGCTCACGTTCCGTCAAAGGTAGGCTCATTTCAGGAGCCGCTCAGGCGTGCTCTCCATGCAGGACTGGATCCGTCGAGAATTGTAAATTTAGAAAAAATTTAGCAGATTGCGAAGGCAGAATTTGAATACAAACGAGGGAAAAAGATGGAAGTAGTAATTATAACAGGGCTTTCCGGTTCGGGAAAAACCAAGGCGGCAGACTGGTTTGAGGATAAAGGATATTATTGTATAGACAATATGCCGCCAGCTCTCATAAGAAATTTTATAGATCTAACTTTGGCAGGCGCTAAGGAAGTAAAAAAAGCAGCTTTCGTAATAGATGTACGAGGCGGTCAGTTTTTCGGCGACCTTAAAAGCAGTATGACTGCCCTTGAGAACGATGAAAATGTGGATTTCAAGATTTTGTTCATCGAAGCATCAAACGAGGCGCTGATACGCAGATATAATGAAACTCGAAGAATGCACCCGCTTTCCGCTGCGGCAATAACCAAGGAGGTTATTGAGGAAGAAAGAGCCAAACTTTCAGAACTGCGCGCTTATGCAAATTATATTATCGACACTACTACTCTGAAAGTGGCAGAGATGAATTCAGAGCTGGACAAGCTTTTCTTAAAAGACGGCGAAAAGGATACTTTCGTTCTTAATCTCATGTCTTTTGGCTATAAACACGGAATCCCTCTGGAAGCCGACTGGACTATCGATGTGCGATTTATTCCCAATCCATACTATGTGCCCAGTCTTAAAAAGCTCACCGGTAACAATAAAAAGGTCTCTCAATATGTGTTGAAACACGACATTACTAAGGAGTTCATAAACAGAACTTCCGAGCTTATCGACAGACTTATTCCTTGTTACATCAAGGAGGGCAAGTACAGCTTGACCGTTGCTTTTGGCTGTACGGGAGGACATCACCGCTCAGTAGCCGTAACTAACGAAATGCAGAGAATTTTTACTGAAGCAGGAAGGAGAGTTACACTTGAACATCGCGATTTATAATGGTATAATATACAATGTATTGTAATCGTGTTTAAAAAATAGTTTTAATAAAAAGGAGATATAGACCAATGGACAAATTAATTATCAGCGCATGCATCTGCGGTGCAGAAGTAACTAAAGAGCAGAACCCTAATGTTCCTTACACAGTAGAAGAAATCGTAAGAGAAGCTAAATCCGCATATGATGCCGGTGCTGCTTTAATTCATCTTCACGTAAGATGGGACGACGGTACTCCTACACAGGATAAGGGAAGATTCCAAGAATGTATAGACGCAATCAGAAAGGAATGCCCGGATGTTATTATTCAGCCGTCAACAGGCGGAGCTGTAGGCATGACTGACTTGGAAAGATTACAGTCAACAGAAGTAGTTCCTACACCTGAAATGGCTACTTTAGACTGCGGTACTTGCAACTTTGGCGGAGATGAAATCTTTGTTAATACTGACAACACAATTATCAATTTCGCTAAGATCATGCAGGAAAGAGGCATCAAGCCTGAATGTGAAGTATTCGATAAAGGCATGATTGATTTAGCTATGAAGACGGCTTACAAGAAGGGATTCCTCCCTAAGCCTATTCATTGGGACTTCGTACTTGGCGTACAGATGTCAGCTACTGTCAGAGACTTAGTATACATGGTAGAATCAATTCCTGAAGGTTCAACTTGGACTGCAACAGGTCTTGGAAAGAACGCATGGCATATCGCTGCCGCTACAATTTCAATGGGCGGACACGTAAGAGTAGGTTTTGAAGACAACCTTTACATGGAAAAGGGCGTTTTAGCTGAATCAAACGGACAGATGGTTGCTAAGGTTGTAGAACTGGCTAAACTACTTGGCAGAGAAATTGCTACTCCGGCAGAAGCCAGAGAAATCTTAGGATTAGCGCCTCTGAAATAATTAAGTATTTAAGAAAAAATACATAAAAGTAATAATGGGCTGACCTAAGGTCAGTCCATTATTACTTTTATGGGGCGTATGAGCCTTTTGAGCACGCAAAGAGTGTAAAAAATAAACTAAACCAAAGCGGTTTGGTTTCAAAGTCGTAGGTGCAGGGAAAAAGTCTATACATCATCAGAATTTTGGAAGCAAATGTTCTTTGAAAACAATAAAATAAAAAATGTTGGCAGAAAACTCATTTTGAAGAAATCTGCCAACGATATCATTTCAATTGCATCATCTTTACCTCAAAGATTTGACATGAGATATAAAAGGCGAATTTTGACTCATTTCGTGGCTGTCTGACGCATTGCATGGCTGTCTGACGCATTGCACACGACTGTCTGACGCATTATCTGTTCTATTGTCTAATTTATTTATTACCGGTCATCTTTTCCTGCTTAACCTTATGGTCTATAACATGGCGCGAAGCCAATTCACGGCGGATATCATCTACCGAGATACCCATTTCTACCATCATAACCATTACATGATATGCCAGATCGGCAACCTCGTAAATGGTTTCAGCCTTGTCGTCGTCTTTAGCGGCGATGATTACCTCGGTGGATTCTTCTCCGATTTTTTTCAGAATCTTATCTTTGCCTTTTTGGAAGAGATAGGTGGTATAAGAACCTTCAGGCATATTATTTTTTCGACCCTCAAGCAGCTCGTAAAGTCCATCCATTGAAAATTCTGATTTTTCTTCATTTCTGTAAACCGGCTCAAAAAAACATGATTCGCTGCCGGTGTGGCAGGCAGGACCGTCTTTTTCCACCATAACTACGAGGGCATCTTTATCGCAGTCTGCTGTGATGGAGACGATATGCTGATAATTGCCGCTTGTCTCACCTTTGAGCCAAAGTTGGCTTCGGGAACGGCTGTAAAAACAGGTGAGCCCTTTCTCAATGGAAATCCCAAGACTTTCTTTATTCATATATGCGAGAGTTAACACTTTTTTTGAAAAAGCGTCAACAACTATAGCAGGAATAAGGCCTTTTTCATCAAATTTTAGTTCATCAATATTAATCATTTCTATAACCTCACAGTAATGCCATTTTTTCTTAAATCTTGTTTCAAATCACCGATAGCCACCTCGCCAAAATGGAAAATGGAAGCGGCAAGTCCGGCGGAAACTTTCGGAACTTCATTAAACAATTCAGTGAAGTCAGCTATAGAACCTGCGCCGCCGGATGCGATTACAGGCACTGAAACTGCGTCACATACTGCTTTTAGCATCTCCAAATCGAAACCTTTTTTTACGCCGTCAGTGTCGATGGAGTTAACGACTACTTCACCCGCGCCCATATCGACGCAGCGTTTTATCCAGTCTATTGCCTCCATACCGGTATCCTCACGGCCGCCTTTAGCGAAAACGTGGAATATTCCATCGACTCTTTTTATATCAGCAGAAAGGACTACGCACTGATCGCCGTATTTTTTTGCAGCCTCACCTATGAGGTTAGGGTTTCGGATAGCGCCGGAGTTGACGCTGACTTTATCCGCACCGCACTTGAGGACTCTGTCGAAATCATCAAGCGTATTTATGCCTCCGCCCACTGTCAGCGGTATAAATATCTTGGATGCTACTTGGGTTAAAATGTCTGTAAACAGTTTGCGTTCTTCAAAAGAGGCTGTTATATCGTAAAATACCAATTCGTCTGCACCATTATCGCTGTAGTATTGGGCAAGTTCCACAGGAGAAGATACATCGTTTAAGTCTTTAAAATTAACGCCTTTTACAACTCTGCCGTTTTTTACGTCGAGACAGGGAATAATTCTCTTAGTTATCATTTCGTACCTCCCCTTTTTCAATTTTTAAAGAGGCAGAAGCACAGGCGCCTTGCATCTCATCTGGCTTTTTTCCTGAATTGGCTGCATTTAAAGCGTCTTTAAGGTCGATAGCCCCGGTATAATATGCTTTTCCTATAATCGCGCCATAAAGATTCATTTCGGCTAAGGCTTTTACATCGTCAATCGACGATACTCCTCCTGATGCAATAATATTGACAGCATCTTCCGAAGATTTTCCCCCCTCATATGAAAGTTGGCAGGACAGTTGCTTATAAAGCTGCCTGTTTGTTCCATTCATGGCGCCGTCTTTGGAAATATCGGTACATATGATGGTTTTTACACCCATGTTTTGCATTTTGCGGCAAAACTCCATGCCGGAAAATTGAGATTTTTCAGTCCAACCTTTGATAGCAACCATGCCGTCTTTAATGTCAACGCCCACTGCTATTTTATCTCCGTAAGAGGCCAGAGCTTCTTTCAGAAATTCTTCGTCGTTTACGGCAGCAGTGCCTAAGATAACCCGGTTAACTCCGGCAGAAAGGTAGGTCTTAACAGTTTCCATGTTGCGGATGCCGCCGCCAATTTCTATAAAAAGTCCACATGACTGACGGATTTTTTTAACGGTTTCAATGTTGGGTGTATCGCCATTTTTAGCGCCCTCTAAATCTACTAAATGCAAAAATTTACAACCGCATGCCTCAAATTCGGTGGCAACCTTTGCAGGGTTATCGCTGTATATCGTCATCTGGTCGTAATCCCCTTTAAAAAGCCGCACAGCACAGCCTTTTACAATGTCTATTGCAGGAAATATGTTCATTATTCTTCTCCTAACCGGCAGAATGTGCGTAATATGGACAATCCAACTTTGCCGCTTTTTTCAGGATGAAATTGACATCCGAAGATGTTATCACACTGAACGGAGGCGGTAATAGGGATTCCGTATTCAGCGGTGGCAGTTAGGCTGTCGCCGCAATCCACTCCGTAATATGAATGTACGAAGTACACACAGTCGCCTTCTTTAATATATTTAAAAATAGGACTTTTCTTTGTGAAATTTAAGGCGTTCCAACCGATGTGAGGAATGTTAAGCCCTTTAGGTACATTACCTTCCATGGAGATAATTTTACCGTGAATCAGACCCAGTCCTCGGTGCAAACCGTATTCGTGGCTTTCTTCAAAGAGAAGCTGCATGCCTAAACAAATGCCAAGCAGCGGTTTGCCACTGGCAGCCTCCTCCTTCACAACACCGGCAAGACCGGAATCAAAGAGTTTTTTAGCAGCATCACCGAATGCGCCTACACCGGGCAGAATAAGTTTATCGGCTCTGCGGATTTCTTTAGCGTCGCCTGTTATCACAACGTCTCCGCCTACAGCTTTAATGGAGCAGGAAAGTGAAAACAAGTTCCCTACACCGTAATCTATAATTGCAATCATTTAAAGCACTCCTTTAGTTGATGGAATTTCATCTTTGAATTGCTGATCAATTGAGATGGCTTCTTTCAGTGACCTTGCAACTGACTTAAAAGCTCCCTCAATGATGTGATGGGAATTAACGCCTGCCATTTTACGGATGTGGAGTGTAATTTGAGCATTGCGTACAAAACCAAGAAAGAATTCTTCAACAAGCTCTGTATCGAAGTCGCCTACTTTTTCAGTCGGCACTTCAAGGTCAAAGCCAAGATAAGCTCTGCCTGAAATATCCACAGCGCTTAAAATAAGGGACTCATCCATAGGAAGGATAAAGTTTCCGTAACGGATAATTCCTTTTTTGTCGCCTATAGCTTGAGCAAAGGCTTGACCTAAGGATATGCCTATATCCTCAACCGTATGGTGATAGTCTACATAGGTGTCGCCGCTACATTCAACGTCTAAATCGAATCTTCCGTGACGTGAGAAAAGCGTAAGCATGTGGTCAAGGAAACCACAACCTGTCTTAACGTTGCTTTTACCGCTGCCGTCAAGATTCAGGGTAAGTTTTATGTCAGTTTCAGATGTTTTGCGGATAATCTGAGCGGTTCTCATTTTTGTTCCTCCAATATACTTTTAATAGTCTCAATTAAAGCGTTCATTTCCTCATCAGTACCGATAGTAATTCGATTAAAGTCCTTTATCTTTTCAGCAGTAAAGTGGCGGATAAGAATTCCGCGCTCCTTAAGTTTTTCGTATAATGCCTGTCCGCTTATTTTATCACTTTTGGCAAAGATAAAGTTTGCTTTTGAAGGAATTACTGTAAAACCAAGTCCTGTAAGTTTTTCAACAGTATCCTCACGTGTTTTTACAATGCGCTGACAGTTTTCAATATAGTAATCGTTTTCCGCTATGGCCGCTTCCCCGGCAACCAAGGTGAGACGATTGATATTGTAAGGGTTTGTAGAGTACTTGATCTTTAGCAGATCCTCTATAATACCTGCGTCGGCAAGGGCAAATCCCAGACGTGCGCCTGCCATGGAGCGAGACTTGGAAAATGTCTGTACAACCAGAAGGTTATCGTATTTTTTAATAAGGGGATAGCATGACTCTCCGCCAAAGTCTACATAAGCTTCATCTATAAGCACCACATTATTGGGGTTGCTCTTTACTATTTTTTCTATCTCAGAGACAGATAGACAGCGGCCCGTAGGAGCGTTAGGATTTGCAATAACGATAAAAGCGTTTTTATCGCAATAATCGCAAGGCTCTATGGAAAAATCCTCTTTTAAGGGGATCTTCGCATATTTAACGTTATGAAGGTCGCCAAATACCTGATAGAATCCGTAGCTTATTTCCGGAAATAGAGTAGGCGTATCAGCCGAAGCAAATGCCATAAATGCAAAATTTAAGATATCATCGGAACCGTTGGAAAGAAACAGGTTTTCCGGGCTAACACCATAAAGGGAGGCGATAGCCGCTTTTAAATTTTTACATTCCGGGTCTGAATAAAGTCTTAAAAGACTTGCCTCATGGGAGTTTACAGCTTCTAAAACTCCCGGTGACGGAGGATAAGGCGATTCGTTGGTATTTAGTTTTATGTATTTCATATCCCTTGGCTGTTCACCCGGCGCATATGCCTCAAGGGTTTGATATTTTTGATTTAAAAACTTGCTCATTTGTTTTCCTTTTTAAGATTTGTTCTAAAATTTACTTTAAGATTGTCTGTAAGATTTTCTCTATTCTTCCTCAAAGCGAATCAAGGCGCTTTTTGCATGAGCGGAAAGACCTTCTTTTTCTGCAAAACAAGCTATATCTCTCGCTACGTTTTTAAGAGCTTCTTTAGTATAATATGTGTATTGAGATTTTTTAACGAAATCGTCTACTGAAAGAGGACTTGAGAAACGTGCGGTTCCGCTGGTAGGAAGGGTGTGGTTTGGCCCTGCAAAGTAATCGCCCAGAGCTTCCGGACAGTATCTTCCCATGAAGATCGAACCTGCGTGCTTAATCTTATCCAGATAGTCGAAAGGCTGATCGACGCAAAGTTCAAGATGTTCAGGAGCTATTTCATTGGCAATATCAATAGCCTTCATCAGATCATCGGCTACAATAATTTTTCCATTGTTATCTATAGATGCACGAGCGATTTCAACTCTAGGAAGAAGCGGAAGCTGTATTTCAAGTTCAGCGCTTACCGCTTCGGCAAGTTTCATATCGTCTGTAACGAGAACTGCGCTTGCCATCTTATCGTGTTCTGCCTGGGAAAGCATGTCGGCTGCAACGTATTTCGGATTGCTCTTTCCGTCGGCGACAACAAGGATTTCGCTTGGCCCTGCAATCATATCTATGGAAACAGTACCGAAAACCTGCTTTTTAGCTTCGGCTACAAAGGCGTTGCCCGGTCCTACTATTTTATCCACTTTAGGGATTGTTTCAGTTCCGTATGCCAGAGCTGCGACTGCTCCTGCCCCGCCTGTTTTGAATATTCTGTCAACACCGGCAATTTTAGCTGCCGCTAAAATCACAGGATTTATCTTACCGTTTTTATCCGGCGGCGTGGTTATACATATCTGCTTACAACCTGCTATTTTGGCGGGGATGCTGTCCATCAAAACGGTGGAAGGATATGCGGCGGTGCCGCCGGGAACGTAAAGTCCTACCTTCTCTATAGGCATTATTTTTTGTCCCATTATAACGCCGTCTTTTTCACTTATTATAAAGCTGCTTCTTACCTGCTTTTCGTGGAAGTTTCTGATGTTGGCTGCTGCGTCTTTTAGAACCTGTATAAAATTAGGTTCAACGGCTGCGAAAGCTTCGTCTATTTCCTCATGACTGACTTCGAGAGAAGTTAGATGAGCGCCGTCAAATTTTTCACAGTACTTGATAAGAGCTTTATCTCCGTTTTTCTGTACATTGTCTATAATATCGGAAACGATTGCCGAAACGTCGGCGGTATCATCTCCACGGGCGAAAATTTCTAAGTTTGGCACTTGACCGTAAGCGTAAATTTTTATCATTTCAAATTCCTCACTTGCTCGGAAAGACCGGCTTTAATTTTTTCAATAACTTCATTTTTAAACTGGTAGCTTGCCTTGTTGGAAATCAGGCGAGCGCTGATTGGAACGATGGTTTCAACAGGTTCAAGATTATTTTCCTGAAGTGTTTTGCCTGTTTCTACTATGTCCACGATTACATCCGAGAGATTTAAAATAGGCGCGAGCTCTATGGAACCGTTCAAATGTATGATGTCTATTTCGCGGCATTTTTTACTGTAAAAATCTTCTGCAATTTTAGTAAACTTAGTTGCAACCCGAAGAGGCGCGTCGCTGTTGTCGCGAAAATCTTTTTTTGCTGCTACTGCCATTCGGCATTTGCCTACGTTTAAATCTAAAAGTTCGTATACGTCGGGTGAATATTCCAGCAGAATGTCTTTACCTGCAACCCCTATATCCGCGGCGCCTCTTTCTACGTAGATTGCCACATCGGAGGGCTTCACCCAAAAGAATCTAAGACCGAGAGTCTCGTTTTCAAATATTAATTTACGGTTTTCTTCGTGAATTGACGGACATTCAAATCCCGCCTTCTCAAACATTTGGTATACTTTTTCTCCAAGCCTGCCTTTAGGCAAGGCAATATCAATCATTTCCATTGTTTTCTGTAGCTCCTTTGTCTGCAATACTTAAAATCTGGCGATAACGAATTCCTTTAGGAATTTTGTGGCATATGCGAACGGAAGTGCCGTCAAAAGAAAGAGTTTCTGCCGCTTTTATTGCTGCGGCAGTATCGTCTCCCGCCAGAAGAATTATGTCTACATCGTAATCTTTATCATTATCGTTATAATTTAATCTTTTAAGAGCATCCAGATAAACTGCAAAACCAATGGCATTGGCATTTCTGCCCATACGCCTCATAAGATTATCGTACTGACCGCCTGAAAGGATGCTGGTAGGGATCCCCTGTATATATCCGCGGAATGCTATACCGCTGTAGTAATTCATATCGTTGGTAAGAGAAAAGTTGATTTTAGTATTTTCTGAAAATCCTGTTTTAGTGATAAACTCAAGGGTTTTTCGGAATTCATCTAACTTTTCCAAGGACTCTGTGCTGTGGCAGACTTTAGTAAAGGAAGCGATAGCTTCATCAAAGGAAGCATAATTTTTCATAAATGCCGCCAATTTATCTTTTTTATCATCGGAAATGTTTATTTCGGAACAGATTAAATTCAGTTCGTCAGTATTTTTGCTGCTGATACAGCTTAAAATTCTTTTTTTCGTTGAATCCTCCAGATTTATTTCTGCAAAAAGCGCTTCCATAAGCCCTATATGTGATATTTCAAAAATATATTTTTCTGATATAGCTTCAAGACTGCGAAGAGCAAGCAAAATGACTTCGCAGATTTCAAGAAATTTTATATCGCCGATACATTCAAGACCGGTTTGCTTGATTTCCTTGAAAGAATGTGAACCTTTAGGCAGACGGTAGACATTCTCATCATAGTACATTTTATGCACATGTCCGGCTGCGTCTTTAGTATTATTTATGATTGAAAGGGTTACGTCAGGCTTTAGAGCCAAGAGGCGACCGCTTGTATCGGTAAAGGATATTATTGCGTCGGAAACAAGAAAATCCTTATTTCTGGCATATAATGAGTATTCTTCAAATTTGCTCATGTGATATTGGCAATATCCGAAACGACGATATAGGGAACGCAATGCGTAGGCTACTTTTTCGTCGGTTTTTAAAACTTTTGAATCAATTTGCATATACTTTCTCCTAACAGTAAATTTACTTTACTACTTTATCACATTAAATAAGTGAAATCAATTGAATTTATGAAAAATCTTGCACAAAATGAAGTACACGTCAGAATGCTTTAAAGCTTTGATTTATCTTGCTTGAAGTTGTGAAAAAAATCTAGTATACTTTTAAAGTAATTATACCGCACATTGGGAGAAAAAAACAATATGTCATTCGCTTCAGACACAAAAAATGAATTAGCCAGAATAGAGCCGGAGAAAAAATGCTGTACTTTAGCCGAAATTTCCGGTTTTCTTCGCGTAGCAGGAAGTATAGGTCTGGTAGGTTCCGGTAAGTTTAAAATAAAAATTACCACCGAAAATCCGGCAGTCGCCCGTCATTATAAGAAACTTATTCAAGATTACTTTGGCATTGAAACCAAGCTGGAGATAGGTGAAGGCCATGCCGTAGGAAAAGTTCGGGGAAGTAAAAAGTTTTCATATAGTATAACTATTGACGAAAATAACTTATCGGAGCAGATTCTCAGGGAATGTGGAATACTGCTTATTCGTGAAGGTAATAATTATATATCCGACGGCATCTACAGCGACGTCATAAGAACCAAGTGCTGCAAAAAGGCTTATCTCAGAGGAGTTTTTATGGGCGCGGGAACTATGAGCAATCCGGAGAAAAGTTATGATCTGGAGTTTGTGCTGGATTCACAGAACATGGCTGGCGACCTAAAAAAAATGATAAACTCATTTGTGGATCTTTCCTGCAAGATGGTTAAACGTGGTAAAAAATATGTGGTCTACATGAAAAGAGCCGATTATATCAGCGATACTCTGGCGATTATGGGCGCAAGCAATCAGGTTTTCAGCATGGAGGAAACACGTATAAAAAAAGAAATGGTTAATTCTGCCAAGCGAATAAGTAACTGCGACAACGCTAATATGGATCGCAGTATTGAAGCATCCATGAAACAGATTGAAGCAATTAAAAAGATCGACAATGAAAAAGGTTTGTCTTACTTGCCGGAAAAACTTAAAGAAGTGGCTCTGCTCCGGCTTGAAAATCCCCATATTTCCCTTACCGCGCTGGGAGAGCTTTGCAACCCTCCTCTAAAAAAATCGGGTATAAATAACAGGATTAAGAAAATAGAAGAAATTGCTGCCAAGCTATAGAGCTTGGCAGTTTTCATTTGTCTATAAA
>CAZYWO010000031.1:0-20078 GCA_964651095.1 uncultured Oscillospiraceae bacterium
AGACGGTAAAATACAAAGATGCTCGATTTCTTTCGACTCTACAGAAGAATTGGAAGAAGTCATGCGCAATATTGCCGGCGATGTACATAGAGAAATCAGCGAAATGAACCCTATCGTCGACGCCAGACTTTCCGATGGATCACGTGTAAACGAAGTATATAAGAATATTGCAGTTAACGGCCCCATTTTAACTATAAGAAAATTTTCCAACAATTATATGCGTATGCAGGATCTGATAAATAATCAGATGGTGACGTTTGAAGCAGCAGTCCTCCTTGAAACGCTGGTGGAATGCGGGTATAACATTTTTATCAGCGGAGGGACTTCGTCGGGGAAGACCACTTTACTGAACGCTTTAGCAGAAGCGATTCCCGATGATGAACGTGTCATCGTTATTGAAGATTCAATGGAACTAAAACTTTCATACATCGACAACATTGTACACATGGAGTGCAGAAACAGCAATGGCGCAGGAAAGGGGCGAGTGGACATGTCTCAGCTTATAAAGAGCAGTCTTAGAATGAGACCTAACCGTATAATTGTCGGTGAGGTCAGAGGTGAGGAAGTGATAGACATGCTTCAAGCGATGAATACAGGACATTCAGGAAGTATGAGTACGGGTCATGGGAATTCAGTTGAAGGTATGCTTAGGCGGCTGGAATCCATGTATCTTATGGGGGTAACCTTAGATATTGAACCTATCCGTGCGCAGATTGCAGAAGGAATTGACATAATGGTACATGTAGAAAAACTTGACAGCGGCTATAGAAAAATTACCGAAATTACAGAGATAGTAGACTATGTTGATGGGAAATTCATATTAAATGCACTTATGCAGCTAGATAAAAAAGGAAATTTGGAATCTACCGGAAGAACCATTGTTAAGAGCAGAAAGCTGAACCTAAAAGGAGAAAGACATGCCGATTTATTACGACAACAGGGTTTTATCAAGTAGAAAATTACGGTCAATTACAGTAAAGATTACTGCTCTTGGCATGACGACAGGAATACTGTTTTATGATAGCCTTATTGCTGGTTTTTCTCTTACAGTATTATTATCGTTCCTTTTTCCAAAGTATAAAAAAACAGCGATTGAAAATGAAAAAAACCGGCTTCTGATTCAATTCAGAGATATGCTCTATTCCGTATCATCTTCTGTTTCCTCAGGGAGAACCATGGGGCAGGCGTTGGAGGAATCCATAGATTTCTGGAGATCAACTTATGAGGAAAAAGATTATATTATGCGGGAATTGAGGTATATGACAGGACAAATAAGAAACAGTAATGAGAGAGATACCGTTGTACTTATGGATTTTGCCAAGCGAAGCGGTTTAGATGATATAATGGATTTTGTCAGAGTATATGAAAGCTGCAAAGGCACAGGAGGAAATATGCAGCAGGCGATCAACAGAGCGGCTACTATCATAGGCGATAAGATTAACCTTGAAAGAGAACTTACGACTCTTATGTCACAAAAAATTTTTGAAAGCAGAGTTGTAGCCTCAGCGCCATTTGCAATAGTTTTACTACTTAGGATAGTTGCACCTGAATACCTTGCCCCGATGATTGAAACCAGTTCAGGCAAAATTATCATTACCTTTGCTCTCGGTCTTATGGTTATAGCTTTTATAATGATGGAAAGGATAAATAGTATTGAAATATAAAGTAAAAAAGATAATGAAGAAAAACAGAGAAGATATTATTATGACAATTCCCGCATTTATCAACCAGCTTTTGCTGCTTATGAACAGTGGAATTGTACTCCAAGATGCCTTTTGTAAAATTGCAGATGGATATGGACGATTGCCTAATGATAGGCAGAATTATTTTACTCGTGAAATAAACAATATATATCTTACGAGCAGCCGCAGCGGTGAAAATGTTATAGTAGGTTTTTACAAATTCAGTAAATTTTCAAATGTAAAGGAACTGAGCAGAGTTGCAAATATATTGATGGAAAACCGAGAAAAGGGCACTCAGCTTTGGGACAAACTGGCAGAACAGAGCGAGGCGCTATGGGCGGAACGCAAAAGGCTGGCTATGGAAAGGATACGTTTGGCTGAAAGTAAAATGAGCTTTCCATTGGGGTTTTTGCTCTTGGCATTAATTATAATTACAGCAGCCCCTGCAATGATGCAGATATGAATAAAATGTTAAAGGGAGGTATTTATGAGAAGAAAAATGAAAAACAGAGTCTTGCTTTTGAAAAATAAGCGGGGAATGGAGATGGTACAGGTGGCAATTCTAGTTGCTATTGCAGTAACATTGGGAATTATATTTAAAGACCAGATAACAGATTTTGTCAACGATACTTTCGGTTCCTTAAGCTCAGCAAAATTCTAAGGTTTTCTTGATATGAAAATTATAGAGGCTACTTTAGTCATGCCTGTGACCTGTCTTATAATCGTTGGACTTATTGGTTTGATGATGACATTTTACAATGAACTCATAGTGCAGATAGAAGAACATGAGGTTGAGAGAAACAACATATATCAGACCAGAGAAGTGACCTATATAAGAATTTACGATAAGGTTTATTATGAATTTACAGAGTAAAAGAGGTTCTTACACAGTATTTATCACCATAGCGTTTTCAGGGATTTTGTTAATGATTGCTGCTGTATTGTGGACGGCAGGACAACGGGCAATAGGAAGCACAACTGAAAACTTTGGCAGACTATGGGGAAGAAGTATTCTTTCTGAATACGATATAAATTTGAAGGACAGATATGGTTTTTTTGGATATTACGGCGATGAATTTCTTGTAGAGAAAAAGCTGGACTATTACGCGGACTATACCTTTGGATGTAAAGATTACATAGACTTTGGCGGAACAACCTGCATGCTTGATGGATATAATCTGACAGAACAAGATATCTTTCTAAGCCAGATTAAGGAAATTGTCTTAGAGCAGACAACAGCAAGACCTTTGCAAAAAAGCCAGAATGTAACCCCATCCCATGACAGCGAAAACCGTAAAATAACCAGTCAATGGATTATTAATAGTCTGCCATCAGGTGGAAAAGGAGGCGGTATAGGCATATTATCGCTGACAAAGCGTATAAAAGATGGAATTACACCATCTTCAATTTTGTCAGAAACCGCAGAAATCGTATATATTTTTAGATTTTTTAAAGATTATATGAATAACAGAGATTTGGGAGAAACTTATTTCAGCAATGAGATAGAATATATAATCAGCGGAAAACCGGATGATGAAAAAGCGAGGAAAAGTGTTTATAATGACTTGATAATTTTAAGAAACAGTCTTAATCTGGCATATTTATATACCTGTGACTCAAAGCGCAGTGCAGCGCTGGCAGCGGCAGAAGCTATTACACCGGGACCTGCGGCAGCAATAACTCAAGGGTTGATTATGGAAACGTGGGCATATATTGAAGCGCGAAACGACCTTAAGGCTCTTTACGACGGAGACCCTGTTCCTCTGTTAAAGAGAGATGAAAACTGGGCGATAACCTTGGAAAATGTTCTGCTTTCACTATTCAAAATAGAGGAAGACGGTCAGGTAACGGTAAATTCCATTGACATAGAAGACAATCAAAAAAATGAAAACGCTGGCTACGTTAAACCTACGAAAGTCGAGGGAATTGAATATGCGGATTATTTAAAACTTTTGCTTGCAGCAGTTCCGGAGAATACTAAAACCCTGAGGATGATGGATCTTATTCAGATAAACATGAAATATCTCTATTGTGACTATTTTCTTATTAAGGATTATTATGCAGGATTAAAGTTTTCTATTGAGGTGAACGGTAAAAATCATGAGTTTGAGGAAGAATATTAGAAATAAGGCGGGAAGCTATATTGTAGAGGCTGCTTTAACTCTTCCCATATTTATAGTTTGTGTTGTAGCGCTGGCTTTGATAATAAATATAATATCTATTTGTGAAAATATCGGATTTGTGACTTCAAGAGAAGTCAGAGATATTGATATGAATTCGTATAGTTCATATTCTTTTGAATTGTTAAGCGATATATCCCTTTGCAAGTTTATTATCGAAGACAGCGTTATGGAGGAAAATCCAAAACTTACTAAATTTAAAGTGACAAATTTGGACTATTTGTACAGTTACGATAATATAAATAATTTAATAGGAGTTGATACAAAGGCAATTTTTAAAGTGGAGAATCCGCTTGGAATTTACGGAGAAATTCAGTTTACGCAAGGACTTTTAACTAGAGCCTTTGTGGGCGATTTGCAGGAAGAAAGACCGCTTTCAGAAGACGAATTTTGTGAAAATAGTCCTTCTGAGACTGTAATTATATTTCCAAAGTACGGAACTAGGTATCACTTGCCGGATTGCAGATATGTGAAACGGGAGTACAAGGAGGAGAAATACAATCTGAAAATGGAAATGGAAGACGCAAAAAGAAAAGGTTATACACCTTGTATGATATGTGGGGGAGGTAAAAATGAATAATATAGTTAATGTGGATTTGTCCAAAGCTGCAATTAACTTTCCACAAAAAATAGAAGCGCTGATTGCAGGACAATGTCCACAAATAATACCGCTTAATGCAGTGATTAGCGATGATTTTACAAGAGGAATTTATAATACTTCGGGATATGTCAGACTGTCCTCGCTTAAAAATATGTCGGCGTTTAATATACTGAATATTGCAGAACGAACCTTAGAATGTATTGAAACCTGCAAGGATTACTTATTTTTTCCTGATGAATATGTACTTTCAATTGATACGGTATACATAAAAGAAGATTTTAAAGAAGCCAAACTTCTATACATACCTGAGAAGAGGACAAGCGGAGAGAATGGCGCCGTTTCATACTTTATTTTTTCTCTTAAGAGTCTTACAACTGAAAACGGCAGAACTTATTTAGATACGCTTGGAAACATGATGGAATGTAAAAATCTTAGAATTTCAAGGGTAATTGCTTTTGTGGAAGAATTAAAGAGAGAAATTGTCCTGTTCGGGATCGAGTAAATTTTTTCGTTAATTAAACTTTGGGAGAGTAATGCTTTACAGATGGCCTTTGAGTCATCTGTTTTCTTTTAGCATAATAAACGGTCAGTTGAAATAAAATGTACAAATATATTTGGAGGTGTGGATATGGTAAGTCCGACTGGCAGAAGGAAAGTGAGAAAAAGAAAGGCTCAGGTTGAAAATTCAAGAGTGAAATTAGGAATAATTATTGGTATAATGTTGTTAGCAATTTTCTTTGGCTTTTTAACCGCAAGATTTGTAATCGGACCAATTATAGGATATAATGCTGATGAAAGCCCAATTAAACAGGCAGATGATCAAGATGCACAGAAGGATAATGAAGACGGGGAAGATAATAAAGACGAAAATGCTAATACTGATGTTGACGCTGATTCAGGCAAAGATTCAGATGAAGAAGCTGCGGATTCAAAAGATGATGAAGGAGACACAGAGGTAAGCGCAACGCCGACAGAGGGATATGCACTTCAATTTGGGGCATTTTCTACTAAAGATGCGGCGCAAAAACTTGCAGACCAATTGAAAGAAAAGGGCATAGAGACTAAAGTTGTGGAAGTTGATAAAGTGTTTAAAGTTATAAGCCCTATCGTCGATACTAAAAGTGATGCACTGGATGCACTTGAGAAAGTAAAAGAAAAAGAAGTGACGGATGTTTTTGTAGCATCGTTCTAATAAACATTGATACCGGAGGATAAAATAATTGATACCTTTATCGACAAGAATGAGACCTAACAAGCTGGAAGAATTTGTGGGACAGGAGCATTTCATGTACCCCGGCTCTTTATTTTACAATTCTGTAAAAAACAGAACATTTGATTCAGCGATTTTCTTTGGTCCATCCGGGACAGGTAAAACTACCCTTGCAAGAATTATTGCAGGAGAAATGGACAGCAATTTTTATGAAATTAATGCGTCTACTACCGGGACCAAGGAGCTTAAAGAATTGATTGACAGGGCAAAATTGAGCTTCTATGGTCTTGAAAAGAAAGCCACTTATGTTTACATCGACGAGTTCCACAGATGGAATAAATTGCAACAGGATTCTTTGCTGAAAGCTCTTGAAGAAGGTGTGATTAAGTTTATCGGCAGCACTACAGAGAATCCATATTTTGCCGTAAATAACGCTGTAATCAGCAGAGTCAGAAATATTTATGAGTTTAAACGATTGTCTCCGGGTAATCTGTTAACAATAATTAAGAAAACTCTTGAAGATAAAAATGCGGGCTTCGGCAATTTAGATATAAAGTATGAAGAAAGTGCTATTAAGATTTTGTCAGAGCTGGCGAATGGTGATGCAAGGGTTGCCCTTGACACCATTGGCTTCATAGTGGACAATCTCAATGAGGGACAGATAATTGATAATAAAATAGTTTCAGAAGCAATGCAAAGAAAGGTTGGATTTTATGATAAAACCAACGACAGATACGACCTGCTCAGCGCCTTGCAGAAATCGGTGCGGGGGAGCGATCCGGACGCGGCGATTCACTATTTTGCTCGCCTTATTGACGGTGGAGCCGATATTCAGATGATTGGAAGAAGGCTCTTGGTAATGGCAAGCGAAGATATTGGCATGGCTTATCCGTCAGCAATTTCAATTGTTACGTCTTGCGTGCAGGCGGCCCTTATGGTAGGACTTCCTGAAGCCGCAATAAATTTAAGCCAGGCGGTAATTTTACTTGCATCCGCGCCAAAATCCAATTCGTCGATGGAAGCTTTCAATGCCGCTCTTAGCGATCTGCAAAATAGAAAAATAGACGATGTTCCAATTCATCTTAAGGACAGCCATTATCAGGGCGCTAAGGATATGGGATATGGAAGTGCATATAAATACCCACATGCTTATGGCGGTTATGTGAAGCAGCAATATTTACCGGACAACCTATATAAAGAAGGTGTAAAATATTATAAACCTACTAATAACGGTTCAGAGATTTCATTTAAAAAATATTTAGAAAGTCTGGAAAAATAAATGAGAGAAATACTTTTAGCAGAAAATTCAGGATTTTGCTTTGGTGTAAGACAAGCTATTGAAAAAACTCAAGAGCAGATAAAAATTAAAGAAGAAGGTGCAGCCCAAGGAAATATTTATACATGCGGGCCTTTAATTCACAACAGCTTAGTAACGGATGATCTGAAAAGACAGGGTGTGAATATTATTGAAAACCCTGAGCAAGCCAAGGCAGGCGATGTTGTAATCGTGCGTTCTCATGGAGAGGCTAAATCTTTCTTTGATAAAGTAGAATGTACCGGAGCCAAAGTAGTTGACGCTACGTGCCCTTTTGTAAAGAAGATACATCTGCTTGTAGAAAAGGCTTATTCCGATGGGAGTAAAATCTTGATCATAGGAGATAGAGAACATCCCGAAGTTATAGGCATAAACGGCTGGTGTGATAATTCAGCAGTAATTGTAAATTCCGGAGAGGAAGCTGACGCCGTAGAAGAAGATAATCTTTTTATTGTATGTCAAACTACCATAAAAAAGGAACTATTAGATGAAGTCGTATGTGTCTTAAAGAAGAAGGGTGTAAGCTTTAAGGTTAATAATACCATTTGCAACGCTACAACTCACAGACAAAAAAGTTGCAGAGAGCTGGCAGAGAAGTGTGAAGCTATGGTAGTAATAGGTGGAAAAGATAGCTCCAATACGCGGAAATTATTCCAAATTTCAAAAAAAGTTTGCAAAAATACCTATTTTGTTGAAAAAATCGAAGATTTACCGTTGCACCAAATCAAAAAATATAATAAAATAGGAATTGCAGCAGGTGCATCGACACCTGAATGCGTAATTAAGGAGGTTATTGCTACCATGAGTGAACACATCACTGAAATGAACGAAATGAACATGATGGACTTAATGGACGATATTGAAAAGTCATTAAGACTACCGAGAATTGGCGAAGCTGTTAACGGAAAGGTACACCAAGTTACTGAAAAAGAAATCATCGTTAACATGGGATGCAAAAAAGACGGAGTTATTCCAAGAGAAGAAGTAACGCTGGAAGGAGACCAGAAGCTAACAGATTTATTCAAAGAAGGCGACGAAATTCAGGCTAAAGTTGTCAAAACTGACGATGGAGACGGTGTCATCATACTTTCTAAGAAAAAATTAGAAGTAAACGCACACTGGAACGAAATCAATGATGCCCTTGAAAATAAATCAATTATCAACGTTAAAGTTGTTAAACAGGTTAATGGTGGCGTAATCGCTGCTTATAAAGAAGTATCAGGTTTTATTCCTCTTTCACAACTTTCAGATAAGTTTGTGGAAAACGCAGAAGACTTTATAGGTCAGGAGCTTGCTGTAAGAGTTACAAGAGTTGACCAGAAGAGAGGCAGAGCTGTATTCTCACATAAGGTTATCCTTGCAGAAGAAAAGCAAAAGAAGATTGAAGAAATCTGGAACAGCTTAAATGTAGACGACATCGTAGAAGGTAAAGTAATGAGATTTACAGACTATGGCGCATTCGTAGACCTTGGCGGAATTGATGGATTATTACATATCTCAGAAATTTCTTGGGGCAAACTGAAACATCCACAGGAAGTTCTTCAAATCGGGGATACCGTAAAAGTTAAAATTTTATCCATGAATGCCGAAAAGGGAAAGATTTCATTAGGCTTAAAGCAAACTATGCCGGAGCCTTGGTCAGTTATTGAAGAAAATTATCAAGTGGGACAAGTTGTAACAGGTAAAGTTGTTCAGATTAAAGAGTACGGTGCATTTGTTGAATTAGAACCGGGTCTCGACGGCCTTGTTCATATTTCGGAAGTTGCACATAAGAGAGTAACTGATATTAATGAAGAACTTACTGTTGGACAGACTGTAGACGCTAAGATTCTTGAAATTGATACGGAAAGAAAGAGAATAAGTCTGAGTATTAAGCAGACTTTAGAAAATCCTGTATCTGAAAAGATTGAAGAAACTCTTGATAAAGTTGAAGATGTTCTTGAGGAAGCTGCCGATAAGGTTGCAGATTTTATCGACAAGGTAGCTGATAAGGTTGAAGAAATCGTCGAAGACTAAATCGTTATTGATTAGCGCACATTGAAGACTGAATCCTGCAATTGTGGGATTCAGTTCTTTATTTAAATTGTTTTTTGAGCTTTTATGGTATATTTTCTTTAAAACACCCCAAACTAAATGTGAATGAAGAAAGGAGTGTTTTTATGAAAAAGAAAACCACGATTGTTTTAATGGTATTATTGCTTGTTTTATCATTTGTTTTAGTCGGATGTGGAAATGATGACGCAAACAACGATTTAGGCACATCCAATGACAATAACGTACAAGACGGTACAGATGATCTGGGCGATGATTTAGACGATGTAGGCGATGATATCGAAGATGACGCAGACAAAGTCGGAGATGATATTAAAGACGGCGTAGACGATCTGCTGGATGGAAACGACGATAATAACCATGATGGCAACATTGATGGGGACAATAATAATACAAACAACAATAACTAGTCCCATGAATTTAATTGACATAAAAGCGGGTCTCCTTGCATGCGAGGAGACCTTGACTTTATTATAAAATACACCTATACTTAGATTATGTTATGCCTCGGTAACGAAGGCATTTTTATATATTAGAGGAAAAAGATGAAAAGAAAAAATATGGATGTAACCAGAATTACAGGAACAATTGAAAAGCACCCCAGAGGATTTGGCTTTATAAAACAAGAAGACGGAGAGGATATATTCGTTGCACCGGATAACATGATGGGAGCGATGAACAAGGATTTGGTGGAAGCCGACCTTTTGCCGCCTCACCTTTGGACTAAATCCAAGGAGGCGATTATCACAAAGATTCTTGAACGAAGCATTAC
Organism: uncultured Oscillospiraceae bacterium; assembly: GCA_964651095.1. Lineage (GTDB taxonomy): Bacteria > Bacillota > Clostridia > Peptostreptococcales > Anaerovoracaceae > SUG1106. Next base: position 9,813 of record CAZYWO010000031.1, read on the forward strand.
GGAAATAGTGGGAACTTTTCAAAGGCATAAGCAGTACGGATTCGTAGTACCGGATGATAAGAAAAATCAAAATGATATTTTTATAAAAAAGGATTTTTTCAGGAATGCACAGAATGGTGACAAGGTTGTTGCAAAAATAACTAAATATCCGGATAAATACCATGGAGCGGAAGGAAAGATAACTCAAGTTATCGCTAAAAAAGGACAGGTGGGGAGCGATGTTTTAAGCCTCATAAGGTCTTACGGATTGTTTGAGACATTTCCAAGCAGGGTTAATGCGGAAGCTAAAGCGCGATCCAAGGAGACCATCTCTCAGGAGGAAATTATAAGAAGGCTTGACCTGCGTCATGAAAATATTATCACTATTGATGGACCTACAGCTAAGGACTTAGACGATGCCGTTTCTGTTCAACGGCTGGACAATGGGAATTACCTGTTAGGAGTTCATATCGCCGATGTAAGCCATTTTGTGGAAGAAGACGGGTATTTGGATAAGGAGGCGTTAAAACGCGGCACAAGCGTTTATTTAATCAATCGAGTGGTGCCTATGCTTCCTAAGGTGCTTTCCAACGGGAGCTGCAGCTTAAACCAGGGAGAAGACAAACTGACGCTTTCCTGCATTATGGAAATAGATGGGGAAGGCAAAATCATAAATCACTCTATAGAGGAATCCGTCATAAATTCAAAGGCTCGTATGGTTTACGATGACGTATCGGATATTATTGAAAATGAAGATCAGGAGCTTATTCATAAGTATGAAGATGTTTATGAAGATATTAAACTGATGGGAGAACTGGCAGCAATTCTCAGGCACAAGAGAAAACAACAAGGAAGTCTGGACTTCGATATAGGAGAAGCAGTTATCACCGTAGATGATGAAGAAAAACCTATATCCGTGGAGCTGGAGGAACGAAGAACTGCCAACAGGCTTATTGAAGAATTCATGCTCGCAGCAAATGAGACTGTTGCAGAACATTTTTTTTGGATGGATTATCCGTTTGTATATCGCGTACACGAAAAACCGGATACGGAGAAGATGATGGATTTAAAACTCTATCTTATGAACTTCGGCATTAAACTTAAGGGAAACCCTGATAATATTTATCCTAAGACTCTTGCAGATATAATTGCTCAGATTGAAGATGAACCTTATGAAAGCGTGGTAAACCGGGTAATACTCAGAACAATGAAAAAAGCTTATTACAGTACCCAGTGCGAGGGACATTTCGGGTTGGCGTTTAAATATTACTGCCATTTCACTTCACCTATCAGACGCTATCCGGATTTGATGATTCACAGAATAATAAAAAAATCTATTAATGGGCAGATGACTGATGAAAAGTTGAAAAAATATAAAGAGGATGCTTTCAATGCTGCCGATATTTCATCTAAGACAGAGCGTCAGGCACAGGAACTGGAACGAGAAGTTGATAAAATGAAAAAAGCCCAGTTTATGTTAAACCACATCGGAGATGAGTACGAAGGTATCGTCAGCGGTGTGACGGAGTTTGGCGTTTATGTGGAACTTGCCAATACTATTGAGGGCATGGCTTTTGCCCGTGACCTTCGCAGACCTTACCAGCTCGGCGAAAAGGTTAAAGTACGCGTTATAGACGCCAAACCGGAAGAAAGACAGATAGATTTTAGTATCATAGAGGAATTTGAATAGTATATGAAAAAATAACGTGGCTGCGTATTGCACATCGTTCTTAAAGTCCTTTACCTAAAGGGTAAAGGACTTTTTTTAGGCTTTATAATGTTGGGGTGGGCGAAATAAATCGCCTGTCTCAACATTTTTTATTGCAAATATCGTAAATAATGTGACCTATTTCAGCAGTGAAAATTTTTTTTCGCGCTAAGTCCTTTAAAGAGAGCATGCCTACCAGTTTTTCGTTTTCTATTACGGGAAGGCGTCTGACTCCATTTTCAGACATTTTTATAGCGGCGTCGTGAATGTCTTCCTTTGCGGCTGCACAGACCACAGGCTTAGTCATTATATCCTGTACATTTTTTCCTATGCCGTCTCTCATGATAATATCTCTGTCGGTTATTATGCCTAGAAGATGATTTTGTATATCGCATACGGGAACTATACCCACATCTTCGCCTCGCATTATGTTTACAGCCGCAGTGACAGGGGCATCGGGCTTTACTGAAGTGACGGAAGTTGTCATTAAATCTTTAACCATCATAAAAACGGTCCTCCTTTTGGAATAAAGCTTCTAAAGATTTTTTCCTTATTAGAGTGACCGTTTTGTTTTAAATTATTATAATTAAATTGCATTAGCGCTGTCGATTTTCCAGAAAGATTTAGAGAATAGAAGCAGCAGCGAGTACATTTCCAGCCTTCCCATAATCATTATAAATGCTAAAAAGAACTGCGAAAATGAATTAAACATGCCGAAATATCCTGTACAGCCTGCTTTGCCAAGCGCCATTCCCGTATTTGAAAAAAAGCCGATAGCGGTACTGATGGTGGTTTCCATATCGAAGTTGTTGAAGGAAAGCACCATACATGCCAAAAAGAATGCAGCAAAGTAAAGCATAATGTGAGTGCTGATAGCCGATACTTTATTTGCAGGAATAGCATCACCTTTAATTTTGATGGTTCTAACCGAACGAGGATGAATCTGCTTAAAAATCCCTCTATTGATAAGCTTGACGAACACTATAAATCTGATTACTTTAAGCGAACCTGAAGTAGACATTGAACATCCTCCGATGAACAGCAGCGTAAACAGAATAATTATAGTGAAAGTAGGCCATTTGGTATAGTCGCACACATAGTAACCTGACGTTGCTATGAAAGAAACCACTTGACAAAGACTATCCTTTATTGCCTGCCAAAGACTGGAATAGGTTCCGGTAAGCTTTAGACAGAAAGCTATCAGAAGGGTTGCTGTTATGATTATTCCAAGAAAGACTTTGGTTTCGATATTTCTTAAAGCCTCTTTGAGTCTGCCCTGACGAATTAAAAAGTATGTGCAGAAATTCAAAGAAGAAAGTACGGTGAAAACTACCACTATAAACCTTATATAAGTTGAACTGAACAACGCTTGGTTTTCATAGGTTATTACCAAGCCGCCTGTACTTACGCTGCTGAAAGTTGTAATCATAGCGTCATACCAGTCCAAAGGACCTATAAGAAGCAGAGTAAACTCTGCAATTGTAAAGGTCATATATACTAAATATAGGAATTTACCTGTATCCGAGTATTTTGGCCCTAATTTCTCGATGGTAGGACCTGTAGTTTCGGCTGAAGCGATCGACTGGCCGCTTACGCCCAGAGCAGGTAAGATTGATACTACCAGAACTAAGATTCCCATACCGCCAAACCAGCTTGCTATAGCTTTCCACATTAAGAGAGATTTTGGCATATAATTTATATCAAAAACTGAACATCCGGTAGTGGTGAAGCCTGCTACCGCCTCAAAAAATGAACCTACTAATGTATAACCGTTACCGCTGAAATAAAATGGTATAGCGCCAAGTATGGAACAGTATATCCAGCTTAAACAAGCGATAAGCCAACCTTCGTGATATCTAAGACGAATTTTGCTGAAGCGCATAGGCATGTGAATGAACAGGCCGATTGCGATAAGTATTACAGATGTATACAGCAAAGTATCAGCAGTTGCGTTTTCGCCAAAGTACCTGCCTATGAGACAGCAAGGCAGCATACCAATGCCGCATAGGAGAGTTAAGAAGCCTATTATTTTGATGTAAACCTTATAGTTTAAACGCATAGATAACCTTTCTTTTAGCTTCTAATAAACTTTAGTAAGCTTTATTTGAATTCCAATAATATCTTGAAAACAGTGTAAATACTGTAAATAATTCAAGTCTGCCTGCAATCATGAGGAAAGAGCAGACATATTTTGAGAAGTCGGATAACATAGAGAAATTCATAGTCGGACCCACAAGATTAAATCCTGGACCAATGTTTCCAAGACATGAGGCTACGGCAGATATAGTTGAAACAAAATCCATGTTATCCAATGCAATAAGCATGGTTCCTATAAAAAGTACTGCTATATACATAAAAATAAAGTTCCCGATTCTTATAACTATATCGCTGGAAAGTTCTTTGTTATTTACGGAGACAGGTATTATTCTGTTAGGATGAATTTTCAGCGAGAAACTTCTGCGAAGCAGTTTAAGTGCAACCAGTATGCGCACGCATTTTACACCGCCGCCTGTGGAGCCTGAGCATCCGCCGATGAAGAATAGAACGAAAAGTACCATTTTGGAGAATGTAGGCCATAAATCGTAATCGTCGGTGGCATAGCCCGTAGTTGTAATGATGGAAACTACTTGAAATACTACATTCAACAGAGTTTGTCCAATATTTTTAAGACCGCTGAAGATGCTGTTGTATGCAAAAATTAACAGGGAAGAAAGTCCTATTATAGTCAGATAAAATCTGGTTTCCTCATCTTTGAAGATAGACTTTGCGCCATGCTTTAAGGAAATGCCTATGTAAAACAGATTGAAATTCGTACCTGCTAAAATCATAAAAATAATTATTACAATCTGAATATACGGGCTGCTAAAGTGAGCAACGCTGGCGTTATAATTGGAAAAACCACCTGTTCCCACCGTACCGAAGGTATGAATAAACGCGTCGTACCAGCTCATCTTTCCTAATTTTAAGAGAATGACCTCAAGAAGAGACATAGTTATATAAAGTCGATAAAGCCCTTTGGCAGTATCTGAAAATCTGGCGGTTACTTTATCCTTAATCGGACCAGGCGTCTCTGCATAAGCGACCATCTGGCCGCTTATCCCAAGCGTAGGCAGAATTGCCATGACGAATACGATAATTCCCATGCCGCCAAGCCAGTGAGTAAAGGAACGCCAGAAAAGTATTGATTTAGGAAGAATTTCAATATCAGTAAGAACAGAAGCGCCTGTAGTACTGAAACCGGAGCAGGATTCAAACAGAGCGTCTGCAAAGTTTGGGAATGTTCCGGAAATAAACAAAGGTGCGGCGCCTGCTATGGAGCAGACGAGCCATGTTAAAGTTACAACAAAAAACCCGTCTCTGGATTTGAATTTTTCCGGAGAAGGTTTTATAAAAAATATTATCGATGCTCCTAAAGCTCCGCAAAAAGCCAGAACCCATGCAAATGCAAAGGCTGAAGAGGTTTCCCTATAATACAGTGCCAGACCAAGGGGCGCAATCATGGAAACTGCCAGAACCAGCAGAACCATGCCCTGAATTCTGGCATAATCCCTATGTTTGCCTCGCATAACCAATCCTTTCTTTATTTTTATGTAAGAAATATAATTTGCGATATTTCCACAATAACAAGAAAGTCGGCTCTTAAAAAGCTAATCGGCTCAGCCAGCTTTCTTAATCACTTATCAAAAATAACAAAATTATAAAAATGATTTTTTATGTGTAAAGAGTTTTTCAAGCTCTCCAAGGTCAGTAAGGAGGCAGAAAATAGTAACTCTGTCGTCTTCAAGTATTTTGGTGTCACCGTTAGGGATGATAACTTGCTGTCCTCTGTGTATGGCGGCAACCAAAACGCCGTCGGGAAGGTCGATCTCCTTAAGGGGGATATTTGCTAATTTCATTTCGTTGGTAGCGATGATTTCCATAATTTCCGCCTGACCTTGAATAAGGAGAGATGAAATAATTTTCTTTGATCCCTGAATATAGCGCAGTATGGTGCTGGTTACAATATCCAGTGGGTTGAGAGCCATATCGATACCCATTTTTTCGATTAAATCTTTGTAACTCTGATGGCTTACCTTAGAAATTACGTCTTCAACGCCTCTCTGCTTAGCGATAAGCGCCAAAAGCAGGTTTTCTTCGTCAAAACCTGTAGCGGCAACAAAAGCATCCATCTCATCCAGATTTTCATCTTCAAGAAGGGAAGTATCCGTGGCGTCTCCATGAAGAACCATAACATCTTCGAGATGAGTGGACAGATAGTAACAACGTTCTTTGCTTTTTTCTATGACCTTTACTGCGATACCGAATTCTGCCAGCTTCCCGGCCAGATAAAAGCCTGTTTTACCTCCGCCTATAATCATGACTTTTTGTAAATTAGTATATTGACCCTTTTCATGAACTTTCTCATGGAGCTGAAGAATCTGGGACTTTTCACCGATAAGGTAGAGTGTGTCGCCTTCTTCAATGACATTCCTGCCGTGAGGAATGATTATCTTACCGTTTCTTGAAATAGCCACTACCAGCATGTTTGGAAGAACTTTGCTGACCTCAACCATTGAAAGACCAATGAGCTTTTTATATCTTCTGGTATGAAACTGAACCAGGGAAACTTTACCGCTGGAAAAGATTCCGTTGGTGAGAGTGTACTTTTCTACAAGATATTTATATATTTCCAGAGTGATGGCCAAGTCTGGATTTACGATATGGTCGATATGCATAGTCGCCTTGATGAAATCGATTTGATTCATGTGTTCAGGGTCGCGCACTCTTGCGATTACTCTGGAACAGCCCAGCTTTTTGGCAAAGGCTGCAATTACAATATTCTGTTCGTCGCTGTCTGTACAAGCGATAAGAAAATCAAAAGAGCCAATATTTTTATCTTTTAAAAGACTGATTTGCTTAGCATTTCCCACAACAGTCATAACATCGTAAGTTTGTCCGATTTTATTGAGAACGGTTTCGTTTGTGTCTATAATTGTGATAGCATGATCGCCTCCAATAAGGGCGTTTGTAACCTTAAGCCCCAGCTTGCCGGCTCCCACAATTGCAATTTTCAATTTGTTTACCTCTTACCTCTTTTACTTTGTTATTGCGTTTGATCGCAATAACGGATTGATTTTAACGCGATGATTTTAATAATTTACTTTTAAATAATTCACACTTCATTTTATCATATAATATAAAATTTGCAAGTCCTTGGCTTTTATTGTACAATAATAGAAAAGTTGTAAAAGCAATATATTTATAAGATATATTAAAGGAGATATATATTGAAAATTAAAAGATTTATAGGTGGAAGTCTGGAAAGCAACGGATACATTATCAGCAATAAAACTAATGGAAGCTGTTATATAATCGATCCGGGATACGAGCCTAAGAAGTTTATAGAATACGTAGAACAGGAGGGTCTAAACCTTAAAGGAATAATTTTGACTCATCATCATCACGACCATGTAGGAGGAGTAGAAAAAATCAGGGATTACTTCGGCGCGCCTGCCATGATGCACGAAATGGATGCAAACGTATATAGAGGGCATATCGATTGCCAGCTTAAAGACGGAGACGAAATAGATATGGATGGAGAAATTTTAAAGGTTTATAATACGCCGGGACATACATGGGGTTCTATTTGTTTGCTTTCGGAAAAGAGCAAAGTTGTTTTTACAGGAGATACAATTTTCGATACCGATTTGGGGCGTACCGATTTAACTGACGGTTCACCTAAAGCCATGATAGAGTCGTGCAGAAATATTATTGATAAATGGTCCAATGAGTACACTATTTATCCGGGACACGATGGATCTGCCACAATGAAGCAAGTGAGGAAATATAATAAGGAATTCCTCGATTGCCTTTAAAAGAAAATGAAACAGGCTAAAGAAAGGACACACTTAAAATGTCAGATAAAGTGCTGGATAAAGAAAGACTAAAAAATATAAAATTGATCGCTCTGGATTTAGACGGGACAACTCTAACCAGAAACGGTCTTACCAGAAGGACTAAGGAAACTTTGGAAGAAGCCATCCGCCGAGGTATAAAGGTGGTGATTGCAACGGGCAGACCTTATGTAGCTCTGCCTGAAAAGGTACTCCAAATACAGGGGCTGGAGTACGTAATAATTTCTAACGGCGCACATATAGCAAACCCTGAGACAGGAGAATTTTTATATTCAAATTATATGTCTGAAAAGGCGGCCATGAAAGTTCGCAGCATACTTATGGAGACAAAGTACGAGGTAGAGGTGTTTACCGCAGGAAAAGCATTCATAGATAAAAAGCTCTACGACGACCTTGCAGAAAACGGTTCTACATATATGGGTGCAAAATATATTCTTCGTACGCGGCAGCCTGTGGAAAATATATATGATTTTTGGGAAGAAACTAAGTCAGAAATAGAAAATATTAATATTCACTTTGAATTCTTAGAAGACAGGGCAAATATGTACGAGGTACTAAGTCAGGTGGATGATGCTGCGATAACTTCCTCCATGCCCCATAATATCGAGGTAGGCGGAGCGACGACCAGCAAAGCCAGCGCCCTTTGTGAGTTGTGCCGTATTACAGGAGTTGATATGGAAAATGTCATTGCGTTTGGAGATAGTCATAATGATATGGCGATGATTAAGGAAGCCGGCATTGGCGTAGCTATGGGAAACGCTGAAGAAGATGTTAAAGAAATTGCAGACCACATCGCTCCTTCCAATGATGAAGAGGGCGTAGCATATACTATAAGAACTTTGATTTTCGGCGAGAAAAACGGAATGCCGGAAAAGAAAAAGAGGAGGTGGAAATTTTGGCAAGGTTTGAGAGGACTATAAAGGCAGATTTTGACGATCTGGAAAGGTACATTGAGAATGAAGTGATGAGCCGCAGTATGTCTGCAACCTTAGAAGACAGATATCAGGAGAATATCAACGGAGTAAGAATACAAATTTCCGCATACGAGCGTTATAGCTACTTGGGAGGAAACCGCGTGAGCATGAATGTGACGCTCATAGGTTACGATGACAATGTTAAAATCGTTGCTTTTTGTACTGGTGGGAGTCAAGCTCTGTTTTTCAAAATAAATACCTTGGGAGAAGACGCGTTCATGGATACTCTTGTAGAGGCGGTGGAAGCGTATCTTCAAAGATAAGCTAAAAGGTGAAAACAGGAGTCCGGTTATGTGGGGCTTGGAATGATGGATAAGCGTCGGCAAAAATTCCGATATACATTTCCGCAGATGAAAATTAAAATACATTTGACAAAACTCTTGGTGCATAATACAATTCGAGTATGGAATTTTCATAGGAGAGAATTTAGATGAGTAAGACTCAGAAACAACATAGTCAGCAAAATCAAAAGAAACAAAAGAAAGTTAAAAAGAGCGTAAAAGAATACGAACGTGAAAAGAAACTTTTGATGCATAAATACATGATGCAGTCGGCGCTTATTGTAGCCGCAGAAGTGCTGGTAGGAGTGGCATGTTACTTTTTGACCGATTTTGAAAACCAGAATATTTATTTAGCAGGAATCGGGCTAATGATTTTAATACCTGCAATTTTTTATCGTGCTAAAATGATCAAATCCTTTGGTACTCAGCTAAGCGATGTGATTATCGACGGAGGTTTTACCGTTTTGTGGGGAGGAGCGGTTTTCACCCTCTACGGAAATACTTTTACTTTTTATGCGATCAGTCTGCCTCTTGCAATTGTGACCGTATTTTCCTTTATTGCATATCTTAAGCAGAACAGTAATAAACAGTAATAGAAATAAAAATTTTAGCGATATTAAGGATATAAGAAAAATCAATAAAAAATAAATGAAAGATATTCTGAATGGATTTTCCATGCAGAATATCTTTTTTTATAGTTAAAGTTTTACCGAATCTTATATACTTTATTGACAATAACGATATTCGATAATTTTGTATAAGGAGAAATTAAGTGCCAAGAGAAAAATTTCAGACTTTAACAGAGCAAATGTTTTACATATTATTATGCTTACGAAAAGAGTGCTGCGGTATAGATATTATGGAAGAGGTTGATTCAATTACGGAGGGCAGGGTTAGCGTTGGTCCCGGAACTTTGTATAATCTTTTAGAACAGTTTTTTACCGCAGGAATGATAAGAGAAACTAAGGTAGAGGGTCGAAAAAAGAGTTACATTTTGACTCCAAAAGGAGCGCAAGCTTTAAGAGAAGAATTCCAGCGATTGCGTAAACAGACAGAGGATTACATCAGATTGATTAATGAATGATAGTAATGAAGAGGAGTTTAAAAAATGAAAAACGCAGTAAAATATAAATTCAGACTTGTAAACTTTCTAATGTTTGACTATGAAGCTATAGAGCGTCACTTGGATAAAATGGCTGCAAACGGTTGGCGTTTGGAAAAGGCTGATACAATTGTTTGGAAATATAGGAGAACCAAGCCGTCAAAAGTTAAATATGCAGTAACATATGTTCCTGATGCGTCAGAATTCAATCCTAATCCAACTGAAAGTCAGCAGGAACTGGCAGAATTTTGCGCTCATGCAGGATGGAAAAAAGTAAGCGACTGGTTTCAAATACAGATTTATTGTAATGAAATGGAAGAACCTTTAC
>CAZYWO010000032.1:0-17935 GCA_964651095.1 uncultured Oscillospiraceae bacterium
AGTATTGAGGGAGCCCTTCACCTAAGGGGCAGGGGCTTCCTTGTAAAATATATTTTCGCACTAACAAACTGGAGGAAAAAATGGATTACAAACAGTACGAAGAAATTGCTTCTCGCGTGCGTATAGACATTGTGAAAGCAGTACATAAAGCCGGTTCTGGACATCCGGGCGGCTCACTTTCCGCAGCGGATATAGTAACGGCTCTTTATTTTAAAGAGATGAATGTGGACCCTAAAAACCCTAATATGGAAGATAGAGACAAATTCATTCTGTCAAAGGGTCATGCCGGTCCTGTTCAGTATGCGGCATTGGCTGAAAGAGGATATTTCCCTGTATCCGAACTTATGACTCTGCGTAAATTGGGAAGCCATTTCCAAGGTCATCCCAATAGAGACAAGGTTGAAGGAATTGAAATGTCAACAGGTTCTTTGGGACAGGGATTTGCTGTTTCTGTAGGCATGGCGATGGCAAACCGAATGGATAAAAAAGATGGAAGAATTTACGTGCTTTTAGGCGATGGAGAGCTTCAGGAAGGTCTTATCTGGGAAGCAGCCATGGCGGCAGGTCATTATAAACTGGACAACCTTTGCGCTATAGTTGATTGGAACGGACTGCAAATTGACGGAAAAAACGATGACGTCATGACAGTAAAACCTATAGATGATAAATTCAGAGCTTTCGGTTTCAATGTTTTAGTAATAGACGGACATAATTTTGAGGAAATTTTCAACGCTTTCGACGAGGCTCGCAGATGCAAGGGCAAGCCCACTGTAATAGTAGCGAAGACTCACAAAGGTCGCGGAATATCCTTTATGGAGGACAATCCGGGCTGGCACGGTAAAGCTCCAAACGAGGAAGAAGCCAAACAGGCAGTTTTAGAATTAGGGGGTGAGTGGTAATGTCCGAAGTTAAACAGGAAAAGATGGCTACAAGACAGGCATACGGCAAAGCACTGGTTGAAATAGGCGCCCAAAATTCAAATTTAGTTGTCATGGATGCAGACCTTTCCAAATCTACGATGACAGCGGAATTTGCCAAGGCATATCCGGAACGCTTTTTTAATATGGGTATTGCAGAACAAAATCTTTATGCAGCAGCCTGCGGTCTGGCGCTTTCCGGAAAAACAGTATGCGCAAGTACTTTCGCAATGTTTGCGGCAGGCAGAGCGTTTGAAATTATAAGAAACTCTATCGGATATACTCATGCCAACGTTAAGATATGTGCAACTCATGCAGGAATTACAGTAGGTGAGGACGGTGCAAGTCATCAGACTTTTGAAGACATCGCTTTGATGAGAACTATTCCGGGCATGACTGTGATAAACCCTTCAGATGGGGTTTCCGCAAAAGTTCTGCTTAAGCAGGTTATAGATATGGAAGGTCCTGCTTATGTAAGGCTTGGCCGTGCAGCTGTACCTACGTTTTATGATGAATCTGCCGCCGCTGAAATAAAGCTTGGTAAGGGTAACTGCCTGCGCGATGGTAAGGACATTACAATTATAGCTACAGGCATAATGGTAAATGAAGCCATGATTGCTGCCGGCCAGCTTGCTGATAAAGGTATCGACGCTCGCGTAATAGACATACATACTATCAAGCCTCTTGACGAAGAAATTATCCTTAAGGCTGCCAATGAAACGGGACTTTTGGTAACAGCCGAAGAGCACTCAGTGCTTGGAGGTCTGGGAAGCGCAGTGGCTGAAGTGGTTGTTAAAAAATGTCCTGTAAAGATGGCAATGGTAGGTCAGCAGGATACTTTCGGCGAATCGGGAAAACCGGATGAGTTAAAGGAAAAATACGGTATGACGGCATCTCATATTGTCTCCGCAGTTACTGAGGCTATTAAATAAAAGTCAAAGAGAACAGATAGTGCTGTTCTGCGGAAGGCAGATGTTAGAAGAAAAATGCTTTAGCCAAAGTGTTGGCAGGAATGGCTTTTGATGCGGTTTCATACAACATTTTTGGTTCTTAAAAGAATGAAATTTTTGATATAGTTCACGTAATATTGAAATTGTTGGCGAATCGGTAAAATACGAAAAATCCGCCAACAATTTTTTTTGGGGGGGGGTTTGCTGGATATAAGCAAATAACCTGTTTTTGCTTATATATTCATATATCTGATGGAATTTCGACTTTTTTCGAGCCGGAAATGCCTTAAAATGTTGGCATAACATATAAAAATAGTATTTACCACTAACAAAACATCTGGGCTGCAACCCGAAATATGATTATATAACAATTATATAACAATTATAGAACTATTATAGAATACAGACTTATATAATTATAGAACACTAAAAAATGAATAGTACTCCCTTTGTTCACATAAAATGTTATGAAACTTATGAGCGGAGGGAGTTTTTATGACTGAAAATAATAATACCAGAAGAAGATTTTTTAGAAGACCATCAAAAAAGGCGCTAAGATGGGCCGGAATTGCTGCGCTTTTAGGTACTTTAGCTTATTTTACCGTAGGGACAGGGCTTATAGAGGCAGGTGGAGGAAAGACTGTGGAATTTACCCAGCTTGCTAAAGAAGAAATTCCTCAGACAATAGAAAAGGATGTTATCCCTGAATACAGAGATTTGGAAAGAGCGTTAGGCTGTTTGGTAGACGGTAAAGTTTATGTAGTTGTAACGCGAGGCGAGAAACCTACAGCAGGATATGATCTTACCATTGAAAAGATGAAACTTGAAAAAACAGACGAGGGTACTAATTTGGTGGTAACGGCATTGTTTGTGGAACCTCCGGCTGACACTGCGGTTTCACAGATTATTACATATCCATATGTGGTAGCCTCTACTAACCTTACAACTTTGCCTAACACAATTGAACTAACTGTGAAATATGCCGAATGATTTTCTGTAGAAAACACAGAAAATAAAGTAAACCCATTTTTAAGAAAACAAAAAAATGGGTTTATTTTTTGAGGTAAATGTAATATAATATATTTAATGGAAAAAAATTACAAAAATAAAGTGCAGAAAGATATTGAAGAGGAATTGAAAAGCTATGGAAAAATTGTTTTTCGGTGAGGCTAAAGACAAGGTAATGAAAAGAGATTGGGGCAATTTAGAGCATGGGATTTTATATAACAGAAAGAAACGATTAATAGGAGTAGTAGGTGTTGGAAAAGGGGCTGGAGCTACGTTTATTGCTATAAATCTTGCTTTTAAACTGGCCGAACTGGTTGAAGGAGTTACTTTTGCCGAAGGACAGAAAGAGAGTGTAGACTGTGTAAAACCATATCATATTCTGGCTGTGGACAAGCAATTCAATCAGAGGCGATTTATTGATTTTTTTAAAGAAGATGAAGCTGGATGCAATGTGAGCAGCAGAATGAATTTATATAAAAAAGTCAACTGGGCAGTGCGTCTGCCTGATAACTACAAGCAGAGCAGTAAGTTGGGCTGTGATCGGCAGCAAAGCCACAGTCCGGATGATGAACATCAGCATAAGGAAATAGATTACAGGCGTTTGGCAGGGAAATATATAATTGTGGACAATCCTTTCAATGCTGAAGATATGGATCTGCTTATCGGCGTAGTAGACCCTTTGCCTGCAAGGATTTTATCGGGTATCGATATTTATGATAAACTTAAACAATTTGACATACCTAAGACAATCTGGCTGCTTAATAAGAATAATAATCATGTGAACCGAAGGGATGTAGAAAACTTTTTAAAAGTAAAATTTGATCTTGAGATGGAGTTAATTCCTGAGACAATACTTTATAAAGCGCAATATAACTGCACGCAGCCTTTTTTCTTATTAAATATGAGTGGAATTGAAAGGTTGGCGAAAAGAGTTGTATCAGAAGTATAGACGGATTTATGAAATTATCCAGATTTTGCTATTTAATTTTATGTCGAAATATAGTATAATATAAATGTATGTATAGAAATATGTCTAAAATAATATATAAATGTTGAGATAAACATTAAGAGCTTTGTGGGATTATAGATGATTTAATATTCTATTCTTCCTGCTTGGAAAGCCTAGGGGGAAATATGATTATTTTTGAGAACGTAACAAAAAAATACCGTACCAACATTGGTCTTGACGATGTAAGCGTACATATTGAAAAGGGTGATTTCGTGTTTTTAGTTGGTCCCAGCGGAGCCGGCAAATCGACCTTTATTAAATTGATTTTAAAAGAAATAGAAGCTGACGAAGGAAGTATCAAAGTTGGCGATTATGAAGTTACGAAATTATCAAATCGCGAAATACCGATGTTTCGGCGTAAAGTAGGAACCGTATTTCAGGATTTCCGGCTGCTTCCTAAAAAAACTGTATTTGAAAATGTGGCTTTCGCAATGGAAGTATTGCATAAATCCCAGCGGCAGATACGCAAGCAGGTTCCTCAGGTTTTAAGCCTTGTGGGAATAAGCGATAAAGCACATAAATATCCCGATGAGCTTTCCGCAGGGGAACAGCAAAGAGTGGCAATTGCCAGAGCAATTGTAAATAATCCTACTGTGCTGATAGCTGATGAACCTACGGGCAATCTTGATCCGGATACTGCATGGGAAATCATGGACTTATTGGACCAAATCAATCTCAGAGGCACTACAATTGTCATGGTTACACATGCTAAGGATATAGTAGATAAGATGCAAAAACGAGTAATCGCGATAGAAAGCGGCCGCATAGTCAGAGATGAGGAAGGACAGTATGGATATAAGGGGGGCGGATTATGACGAGTAGTTTATTGTATAACATTAAGCAGGGCTTCATTCAGATTTTCCGCAACAGAGGCATGAGTCTGGCATCTATTTTTTCAATTGTGGCAATGCTGCTCATATTGGGACTTTTCTTCGTAATCACGGTTAATATCAACCTGTTTACAGAAGTTGTCAAACAGGATTATGACCAAGTGGAAGTATTTTTGCTGGATGAAACAGATGAATCTCAGGCACAGGAGCTTATAGATAAGATTAAGACACAGGAAGGCGTTGAAGACGCAATATATCGAAGCAAGGATGAGGCTCTTGATATACTTAAGCAGCGTTGGGGAGAAAGCGGATATTTGCTTGATTCTTTGGGAGATAATCCACTTCCGGCTTCTATTCTTATAACTGTAAATTCTTTAGATGATGCCGGAGCCATAGCCGAGTATGCGGGAACCCTTTCAGGAGTGGAGGATATTCAGTATTATCAGGAGACAGTAGATAAGTTGACTAAAATCACCAAGTTCTTGCAGGTAGGCGCATTGATTATAATGGCGTTTTTAGTTGTTGTCTCTGTAGTAGTTGTTTCCAATACGGTTAAACTTACTGTATTTGCAAGAGCCAAAGAGATAAGAATAATGAAATATGTGGGTGCAACCAACTGGTTTATACGCGGGCCGTTTTTATCGGAAGGTATAATTATAGGCGTTTTAGCGGCTTTGGTTTCTACAGGTCTTATTACTCTGATTTATTCCAAACTGATAGATGCAATCGGTCCTCAAGTACTGGCTATAGTTTCCAGTCCTTTAATTTCAGTAGGATATATGACAAGTAACATGGTGATAATTTTCTTAGCGCTGGGCGCAAGTATAGGAGCTTGGGGAAGCATTATTTCTATGAGAAGATTCCTTGATACATAAATTTTCTTGTTATTACACTCATAAGCAAAAAATTAGCGGATAGATAAAAAGAAGCAGAAATGGGAGGGATACGTAAGAGATGAGAAAAAAAGGTTTAATCTTTATGATGATAATGGTGCTTTCGTTTACGATGTGTGCAAGCGGCCTTGCTTTTGCCACATCGCAAAGTGACCTTAGAAATGAACTTGATGATGTGGAAAGCGCTCAGGATGAAGTGAGCAAAAAAATACAGCAGGTTACCAGCGATATTCAGGAAGCACAGAAAAAAGTAGACAATCTAAACTATCAGATCAGCGCTACCCAATCGGAAATCAGCGATACTGAAAAGAAGATAGAAGTTAAAGAAGAGGAAATGAAAGAACGAGAGGACAATCTCAATGAACGTCTGAAGGTTATGTATAAAAGCGGTTCAGTAGGTTTTGTTGATATTCTTTTGGGTTCCAACAGTATTTCCGAGTTCGTTTCCAATATGGAGTTGATCCAGAAGATTTATAAAAATGATATGAATGTTCTGGAAACCCTTGAAAAAGAATATAAAGAACTGGAGCAAATTCAATCTGAATTAGAGGAAAAGAAAGCTAAACTGGCTGATCAGAAAACTCAGTTAGCTGCGCAGAAAGCTGAACTTGATGCTAAAAAGAAAGAACTTGAAAAAGAAGAAGACGAACTTAAGGCAGAAGCTGACAGGCTGACCACCGAAATCGTGAAACTAATGGATGCGGAAAGCCCTTATGTAGGCGGTAAATTTACTTGGCCGGTACCTTCCAGCAGATACATAAGTTCTTCTTTTGGAAACAGACTTCATCCTCTTCTTAAAGTTTGGAAATATCATACAGGTATTGATATAGGCGCTTCAAGCGGACAGAATATTTTAGCAGCTGCTTCCGGCAAAGTTATAATGGCAACGGTCTACGGGGGTTATGGCAACTTTATAATGATTGACCACGGCGGCGGCATAGTAACATGCTACGGTCACGCTTCCAAGCTGCTTGTAAGTAAGGGAGATACGGTAAAACGTGGCGACGTTATCGCCTTGGTAGGTTCCACAGGTGTTTCAACCGGGCCTCATCTCCACTTTGAAGTCCGTGAAAATGGTGCGTATGTTGATCCTATGAGTTATTTCTCTTAGAAAAACATAAAAAATATAAGGAAGAAAGATATGCCCGGAACTTTTCCGGGCGTATCATCGTAATTATGGCGGAATTAACTGAAACAATAATAAAACTCCTTAACAAACGGGGTATCGTTACCGAAAGCGAAATAGAGGAATTTCTTTCGGACAAACCTAAAAAGACTTATGATCCGTCTCTGCTTAATGATATAGATGCAGGGGTGGATTTAATATTGTCTGAAATCGGCCGCGGAGCTAAGATTTGTATTTATGGTGATTATGATGCCGACGGTATAACCTCCACTGCGTTAATGATGAGCGTGTTAAAATACCTTATGCCGGCAGAAAGACTGGATTACTACATTCCATCAAGATTTGAGGAAGGTTACGGTCTCAACATGGAGGCTGTAAAACATATAGCAGAGCAAGGGTTTAATATGATAATAACCGTGGACTGCGGAAGCGTTTCAGCGGCAGAAGTCGCATACGCTCAAAGTCTGGGAATGACAGTGCTGGTTACCGACCACCATAATATTACTGACAATATGGCAGACTGTCTCCTGATAAATCCAAAGAGACCGGGCAGCGTGTATCCGTTTAAGGAATTATCCGGATGCGGCGTGGCTTTTAAAGTGGCTCAGCTAATCCAGCAAAAGGCTTGTCTGCCGAAAAGCGTACTGAGTCGGGTGCTGGATCTTGTAGCTATAGGTACTGTAGGCGATATAATGCCATTGGTGGATGAAAACAGGACTATGGTTAAGTTTGGTTTGAAAATTATAAACATGGGGGAAAGAGCCGGTCTTAGAAGATTGATTGAAGGCGCAGGACTGAAAATAGGCAACATTACTGCTGAAAATATAGGGTTTGTAATTGTACCGCATCTCAATGCCAGCGGCCGCATAGAAGACGCTTCGCAAGCGGTGAAACTGCTTATGGCAGAAGAAGGAGATCGCTGCATTGATGAAATTGTGGAGGATTTGCTGTTTAAAAATCAGGAGAGAAAGAGACTTCAAAATGATACATATAAGTCATGCGTATCAATACTTGAATTGACAGAGCCGGAGGATTTTATTTTAATACAATCCCAAAATGCCCATGAGGGAATAGCAGGAATTGTTGCAGGTAAAATAAAAGATGCCTTTTACCGCCCGTCGGTTATTTTGACACCTTCAGGAGACAAAGGATGCATGCTTAAGGGAACAGGCAGGAGTATCGAGGGCGTGAACTTGTATATGCTGCTTAAAAAACATGAAGAATTGTTTGAAAAATTTGGCGGTCATGCAGGGGCATGCGGCTTTACCATGAAAGCGGAAAATTTTCAGGAGCTTCACGATGGGCTTATTCAGGATATGGCAGAGCTTTATGAAGATAATCCTGAGATTTTTATTAAAAGGTATCCGATTGATATGGATTTGTCACTTTGTAATGTTACAATGACTTTCGCGGATCAGCTTCAGATGCTGGCGCCTTTTGGCAACGGAAATCCAAAACCTTTATTCAGGTTGACAGGCGTAGCAATAAGCGATGTAAGATACATGGGTGCGGATAATCAACATGTGCGATTTACAGCCGTCGATAGAACAGGGCATAACGTTCAGTGTGTGATGTTTAATAAAGCTGCTGAGTACGGAACATCTCTGTATGAAAAAAAACCTGTGGATATTATCGGATCTCTTGACTGCCAAGTTTGGCAGGGAACTAAGAGGCTGCAATTTATGGTTGAAAAAATTAAGTTTGACTAAGTATTGTTGCAATGATATAATAATTTTATACTATTAGTGGTTTAATTTATGGAACTGCAAACAGAATCTGCAAGCTGTAAGAGTGCATTTAACTTATTCGGAAGGAGAAATGTAATGGCATACGAGTCAAAGTTTAAGAGAGAAGATATTGATGAATTATTCGATGCGGTTCTGACTTTAGAAGACAGAGAAGATTGCTATCGTTTTTTTGAAGATATCTGCACTATCAATGAAATTCATGCAATTGCCCAGAGACTTCAGGTAGCGAAGCTGCTTTCTGAAAAGAAAACTTACAGCGAGATTGAGAATATTACCAAAGCATCTACAGCCACCATCAGCAGAATAAATAAATGTCTGGTCTACGGTGCAGACGGCTATAAGAGGGTTTTGGAGAGACTTAAAGAAGAAAAGTAAAAGACATTATGAGAACGCCGTTGGCGTTCTTTATTTTTTGTGGAGAAGTTCGTAAGAAGATTTACAATAAAATCCGGAGGGAAGATAAAGAGTGAAATACAGTGTATATTTTTGTGAGGGAGATTTAAGCAAAGAAGAATTTCGCAGAGCGTTAACCCTTGAGGCTCTGTCTGCATACTGTCTGAGCCATGATATAGATTTTAACCCTGAAAAAGCCGTAATGCTGAAAGGAGAAAAGGGCAAGCCGTACATTGAGGGATTGCCGGTACATTTTAATGTGAGCCATTCGGAAAACCTGTGGCTGTGTATAGTGGGAGAGGCTCCTTGTGGCATTGATATTCAGGTGGCAAAAGAGTGCGACTATGAAAAAATTGCCCGGAAACATTTCGACGAAGTAGAGCAAGCTTACGTTAAGCTAGCCGGCTCGGCAGGTTTCTTTCGGCTATGGACAAGGAGGGAAGCTTACGGAAAGTATACGGGAGAGGGCTTCTACGGCAGAATGCCTGCCTTTATAGATTTTGAGGGGAAAATGCTGGCAAAGGCAGGAAAAGCCTATATCAGAGATATTTTCATCGCAGAAGATATTTTTTGCGTATGGTGTACAGGAGGAAGCGACGATGAAATTGAGTTTTTTGGTCGATAATAAGACGGAAAATGCAAAGTGCAGAGCGGAATGGGGTCTTTCCCTTCTTATTGAAAGCGGAGGACACAGGATTCTATTTGATACCGGTTCATCGGGAATGTTTGCAGAAAACGCCAAGATTATGGGGATAAATCTTAAAGAAGTTGACGCAGTGTGCATCAGTCACGGTCATTACGACCATACTGAAGGAATGATGACTTTCACCCAAATCAATTCTGATGCGCCCATATATATACACAAAAATGCTTTCCATAAGAGCTACGGTACAAGCGAGAAAGGAATAGATGATTGGGAATGCGGCATATGGTGGAGCGATGAATATAAAGAAAAAATAAAGAATCGTTTAGTTCTTACTGAAAATGTTGTAAAAATAAACGATAACATGACCCTTATAGGTAATATACCGAACATGGAAGATTATCCGCCTACAGAAGATTTCTACAGAGAAGTGGAAGCAGTAAATCCACGGGGAGATAAAACCGCAGTTTTAGAAAAAGATGATATGAGCCATGAGCAATTCCTTGCAGTATGCGAGGATGAAAGACTTTTCATTATCTCCGGATGCTGCCACAGAGGCGTTATGCCTACCATAAAGACAGCGCAAAAATATTTTCCCGATAAAGAAATTGCAGCGGTGATTGCAGGCATGCACATGTATTCCCTCTCAGAAGACAGGCGCAGGAAAATCGTAAGCGAAATCATAGATTCGGGAGTTAAAAAAATATTTCCCGTTCATTGTACAGGAATGGATGCAATTATGGAATTTAAGGCGAGAATGGGCGAAGATTGTGTAATTGCCGCATCAGGAGATGTATATGAGCTATAAAGAAAATGCGCGGGATGCGGCCCTAAGAAAACTAACGGCAAGAGCAAGAACGGAGAAAGAAATCTGCGACTATTTGTCCGATAGAGAGTTTTCGACGGAAGAAATTAAAGATGCAGTGGATTTTCTAAAAGAGTACGACTATCTAAATGACGAAAGGTATTGCAGGCAGTACTATATATACAGCCGTAAGAAGGGAAAGGCAATGTATCGTATAGTCAGAGAGCTGGAAAAGAAGGGCATTTCTGCTTCTATATCAAAGTCAGCCATAGAAGATATGGAAAATGAAGAAGAATATAAAGAGCAAGTAATAGATGACCGCCTTGCAGCCATGGATGTGGGACTTAAGATGGCGCGGATACAAAGGGAAGATAATAAGGAAATAGATCAAAAGTTTTTGGCACGTGTAGGTCGCAGACTCATGGGTTTGGGATATGACAGCGGCACGTGTTATTATGTTATGGAAAAAATTAAGGATTATGGTAAGGAAAATGAGTGACCAGTTTCAAAGAACACGAATGTTAATAGGGCAGGAAAGGCTGGATAAGCTTACAGATTCCAAAGTTCTGGTTTTCGGTGTCGGCGGAGTAGGTGGATACGTATGCGAAGCGCTTGCGCGCGCCGGCGTTGGTCAAATCGATATTGTGGATAAGGATGTAGTTGACATCACCAACATAAACAGACAGATTATCGCAACATATGAAACTATAGGAGTCCCAAAGGTTCAGGTGTGCCGTAAACGGATGCTTTCGATAAACCCTCGGCTCAAGGTGAAGGCGATGGAGTGTTTCTATCTGCCTGAAAGAGCCGGTGAATTCGACTTCGGCTCTTATGACTATGTGGTGGATGCAGTTGATAATGTGACTGCAAAGATAGATATAATCTGTCGTGCAAAAGAAGCGGGAACACCGGTGATCTCATCAATGGGTACCGGCAATAAGCTGGATCCGTCAATGTTTAAAATTGCAGATATTGAAAAGACTAAGGTTTGTCCTCTGGCAAAAATAGTTCGCAAAGAACTCAGAAACAGAGGGGTTAGAGGTGTTAAAGTAGTTTATTCGGAAGAAGAACCTTGCAAAAGGCAGAATACCGATGGCATCCAAGAGGCAAGAACCCCTGCAAGCATCAGCTTCGTACCGCCGGCAGCAGGGCTAATGATAGCAGGAGCGGTGATACGGGACATAATCGGTGAGATATAGACAGGGATTATATGCAGGGCTTAGTTTACATCTGAAATAAATTAAATATTCTTTAGATGGCTTAAATCCCGGGGATTTTCAGCTTCACGCTCTACATAGTCAAGGAGCGAATCCGGGTCTGTAAAAATGCCGTAAATGTTGAGACATGATGATTTCATAAAGCCATGATTTACCGAATTTTCGAGAAGCTGTCCGAGCAAATCGTAGTAACCATTTACATTGTATATGGCAATAGGCTTATTATGCTGTCCGAGCTGTTTCAATGTGAGTATCTCGAAAAATTCTTCAAAAGTTCCTATGCCTCCTGGCGCCATGATAAAAGCATCAGAGCGTTCTTCCATAAGCTGTTTACGCTGTCGCATGGTTTGTGTGAAAATAAATTCGGAACAATCTTTAAATAGGATTTCGGGTTTATCAAAAAAAGCAGGGGCAATTCCCAAACTGTAGCCGCCCACATCTTGTACACCGCGAACAGCAGCGCCCATCAGCCCTTGGGCTCCTCCGCCAAAAACCAGTCCGTGACCTCGCTGGGCGATTTTGCTGCCAAGAGCTTGAGCAGCCTTGTAATATATTTCATTAAGCTCAGTGCTGCTTGCACCATACATACAAATATTCATTGCTGTACCTCCGTTACAGTCAATTATAAAAAAGGATAGTTAAAGTGTCAATGAAGAAAAAAATTGTTATATGCGTTGCCGTTATACTGATAATATTTATTTTATCACCCCTTTTTCCCTATGGCGTCAGTATGGGAGTAATGTCTGCCTACAGCGGTCACCATGAAAGGGAAAGTATAATGGCGGAGAAAGGTATACAATTAGAAATTCCGGGCGGAAATTCAACTAAAGAAAAGGATTGGTATCCTTTTGTCATGACATTTAATGCGGAAGATCGCTTCGGAAGGTGGGCAGGCGACAGCAGACTTAGATTGACTATTTTATATAATTTTCCGGCTTTCGATTTGAGAAAGGGATGCAGCAGATTATATGACAGCAGTTCTCCATACTATAATGGATTTTATGGAGCTTATCTTGTAACGGGAGGCGATACGCCTTTCGGATTTAATGATGATGGAAGTTTGGATATTTCCAAGACTGCGTTAGTACCGCAGTACGATTTTCAGGAACTTGTGCTGAGGGCTTTTGGTATTGCCGGGAAAGACCGGATTTTCGATTGGGAAATTACTCATGTTCAGGAAGGCGTAGGATACGCGGGGAGCGAGGATTGGACACAGGTAGACGCAGTTTTGTTGGTTAATGGTGTCCTGCATGAAAAGGAGGGCTTTGCAGCTTCCTATCTACAGTACGGAACGCCTAAATACGATTTGGGCGGAAATGAGGAATTTAAGCCGATTCAGATGGTGGGAAGAATATATGGAAAGTATTTTGAAAAGTGGGATTGCAGCATATTTTTTTATATTCTGTCTGCTGATGAAGAAGTATTGGCTAAGTGCGATGAGGAAATTTTAAGTTTATCCAAATTAGAATAAGGATAAAGATAATATATTGAGAGTTTGAATCTGTTTGAATCTGTTTAATCTGTTTAATATGTTTAATACGTTTAATGTGTTTATGTATACATGTTTATGCATAATACATAAACATGTATCAATGGGGGATAACCGGCAAAAGATGTGATGACGCCGGATATGCCCTCTTTTTAGATGTCTTTATAAATAATCTCTCATTTTAACAGCTAAATCCGATTCCATACTGATTAACTTTTTAGCTATATCTTTGGATTCCTCATCGGCTGCCGCATATTTATTAAGATAGCGGCTTAGAGATTTTACTCCCATATTGCAGCCATCGGTAATAAGATCTGCAATAGTATCGTCACCTGCATCTACGGCCATCATAACGTTAGACTTTATCCACGACATACTTTTTGCCATCGGATTCGGTTCTTTGCCGTTCTTGCCATAATGGTTAAGAAGCCTGCGGGTTTCATCACCGAGCCTGCTGTGCTCATCTTTTGATGAGGAGAGAATGGTGGAAAGAGACTTGTCCTGAGCATCTTCCAAGATTTCGTCGATAGACGCCACTCCCATTTTTATGCCTGAATTACATTCTTGCAAAAGGCTGATAGTATCTTCATGTATCATTTTCTTACCTCCAATTGCCGCATTAAATTATTTGTCGGCGGCTTTTCAATTGAAAGTAGTTTACCCCATATATATGCAAAATATAAATACGGCTTTAAGTTAGCTTAGAAAGATGCTTATTATAAAGTTTTCCCTTTTTACGGCAATTTTTCTATATTACTTATTATATAATCGATGAAATATTTACTTGCAATTGGCAAACTGTTTTTATCCTTATACCCTATGGCAAGATTTCTGTAAATAGGAGGATTTATCGGCAGGCAGGTAATTTCATAATTGGTACGCCTTAATATTAATTCCGCCATTATGCTTACGCCTAAACCTGCTTCTACCATAGTCATTATTGCGTAATCATCGTGAACGGTATATTTTATATTCGGCTCCAGCCCCGCTGCATGAAAGGCGTTAATAGGCTCACTGTAATGACCTTCCTCTAAAAGTATAAAGGATTCCTTTGCAATTTCTTCAAGTCTTATCGATGAATTTTGAGCAAGGGGATGGTTTTTGGGAAGGACAGCCAGCATCTCTCCGTCTTTTATGTGTTTGGTTTCAAGCCCCGATACGGCGAGGGGCGAGATAAAACCAAAATCCACAGCCCCTGTTCTTATCCATTCCTGAATCGAACTGTAATCCCCTTGATGGAAAATAAACTGCACATTGGGGTAAAGATTTTGGAAACCTTTAATAAGCTGGGGCATCCAGTGACAGGTAATGCTGGAAATGGTTCCGACACGAATGATGCCGGTTTCTAAACCTTTGATTTCGTTCGATTTCTCCTGCATAGCTTGGTAATTTAGTATACATCGCTCTATATACGGATATAAATCCGCCCCTTCTATGGTTAATTTAATCCCTGTACGGGAGCGAGTGAGCAGTTTAATGCCCAGTTCACTTTCCAAAGATGCAACCATTTGGCTGATGGAAGATTGCGTATATCCAAGAGCGGCAGCGGCCTTTGTAAAGCTGCCCAGTTCTATGATTTTCTGCAATGCAATATACCGGTTCATCTGATAAATCACCTTTCTTAATAATAACATTAGAATTATTTGTTTTACTTATTTTATCATGGGGCTTATACTATAGTCAAGAAAGTTGAGTAGACACATATTTATATATTCAGGAGGATTTAATCGTGGTAACTAAAAAGGAAGAAGCGAAAAAAAGAATTTTTAAAGGTGTATCCTTAGATTCTCTGGCTGTAGGAGAAAAGACCATAGTATGTAAAATGAACTACGCAGTTGGAAATTTTGCTACTGAGCATAAGCATCCTCACGAACAGAGCGGATATGTTATTTCAGGAAGATATTTAATGACTATTGAGGACAAGGAATTTGAACTGACTCCCGGAGACAGTTATGCAATACCGGGAAACGTTCCTCATTCTTTTAAAGTCATTGAAAGTGGAGAGGTGATCGACGTTTTCACACCAATTAGAGAGGACTATTTATAGTAAGCATACCGGTCGATAAGACTGCTAATAACATAAAAAGGCAGGAGCTGTCCCATGCTCCTGCCGGTATGCAAATTAAGTCTATACCTGAACTTCACCTGCGAGGATGCGTTTATAATCCTCGTAATTTTTTTTGAGAAGTTTCGGCGTATTAAGCTCATACGGACATTTTTTAATACACGCGCCACATTCTACGCATTTTTCAGTGTCCTTCATAGCCTGCTGCCATTCTTCGGTAAGCCAGGCTTCCGAAGAGGCGCGGCGAATCATTAACGACATTCTGGCACAATTGTTGATTAAGATACCTTGCGGGCAAGGCATACAGTAGCCGCAGCCGCGGCAAAATTCACCGTCGAGTTCTTTTTTATCAGAATCTATGATAGATTGAAGATTTTCATCGAGAACAGGCGGATTTGACATGTAAGAAAGCCATTCTTCCAATTCAGCCATTGTTTGAATCCCCCAAATGGGAAGTACGTTGTCGAAGGTGGATATATAGCCGAAGGCGGCGCGCGAGTTGTTTATGAGACCTCCTGCAAGAGCCTTCATAGCAATGAAGCCTACATCATGCTTACTGCAAGATTCTACAAGAGACAATTCTTTTTCACCTGATAAGTAGCTGAAAGGAAACTGCATAGTTTCATAAAGCCCTGATTTTACGCATTCTTCTGCCACACCGATTTTGTGACAAGTAATACCGATATGACGAATTACTCCTTGGCGTTTAAAATCCTCCATACATTCGTACATCCCCGTACCGTCACCGGGTGTGTAACATTGACTGGACATGTGAAACTGATAAATGTCTATGTAATCTGTTTTCATATTCTTTAAAGACGTATCCAGATGACGTTTCATCTCCTCGGGAGTTTTGGCTCCCGTCTTGGTAGCGATGAAAATGTTTTTACGAACATCGGAGAGGGCAATACCGATTTTTTCTTCACTGTCACTATAAGCGCGCGCTGTGTCAAAAAAGGTCATTCCGCCTTCGTAGGCGCGTCTGAGAATTTCAATTGCGTCTTCAAAAGTTCTCCTTTGTACAGGCAGTGCGCCAAAAGCGTTTTGCGGTACTCTTATTCCCGTTTTGCCCAATGTAACGTATTTCATTTGCTTGATCCTTCTTTCTTTTCTATGGTTTAGCTCCTGTGAGCTTACTGTTTTACTATATTATAACAAAAATAATATAGCACTGTGAAAGTGAAAATGCAATGAACTTACGCTTAAATTAGCTGTGAATTTTATTCTGCAATTTTTCCGTCTATTGAAATGGTAATTACCTGCCAAGGTATGAACTTGCCGCTTGATTGTAAGGCTCTCTTTGCCCCATTTTCTATGCCGCCGCAGCAAGGAACTTCCATGCGTACAATAGTTATACTTTTAATATTATTGTTACTTATGATGTGGGACAGCTTTTCTGCATAATCGCCTTCGTCAAGCTTAGGACAGCCTATAAGTGTAACACGTTTTTTAATAAAATCGTTATGGAAGTTTCCGTAAGCATAAGCTGTGCAGTCAGCCGCAATAAGCAGATCGGCGCCATCGAAATAAGGAGCGTTTACAGGAACCAATTTAATTTGAACCGGCCATTGAGAAAGTTCACTGGCGACAGTATGAGCTTTATTTTGACAGCAATCTTCTTCATGTTTAATTGTCTTTGACTGAGAACCGGGACATCCGCAAGGGAGGGCTTCTGCCCTGTTTAATTTTTGATGTGCAGTTTTTCCACTCATTACAGCTTTCTTATCGTAAGCCGGAGCTTCACGATTTTCAAAAGTAATCGCGCCTGTGGGACATACGGGAAGACAGTCGCCCAAACCGTCACAGTAATCTTCACGAAGGAGTTTTGCTACTCCGTCAATCATTCCAATTGCCCCTTCATGGCAGGCAGCCGCACATGCTCCGCATCCGTTACATTTGCTTTCATCTATTTTAATAATTTTTCTAATCATTTTTAATTTCCTCCTGTTGACTTTTATGTGTTGAGTATAATACAATAAATAAAAATAGTATGTTGGAAAAACAACAAAAAGGAGCAGTTTTTTGGAGGAACATAAGAAATTTTTGGCAATTTTGAAAAAATGCCCGCTTTTTTTCGGAATAGAAAAAGATGATTTGTCTAAAATGATTGACTGTTTGGATGTAAAGATAATTAAAGCTGTTAAGAATCAGGTTATTTTCAGAGAGGGGGAACCGGCAAAGTATGTTGGCATCCTTGTATCTGGAAGTGCAAAGATAGTCAAAGAAGATTATTTTGGAAACCGTAGCATAGTGGCGGTGGTAGAACCGCCGGAGATGTTTGCGGAATCTTTTGCTTGTGCAGGTACTGATGAAATGCCTGTGAGTGTAATCACTGACAGAGATAGCCAAATCATGCTGCTGGACTGCCGCCGGGTGCTTACAACATGCGGCAATAACTGCGCTTTTCATGGAGAACTCATTAAGAATCTGCTTCATGTTATTGCAGAAAAAAATATTTTGTTAAATCAAAAAATTGAAATAATTTCAAAACGTACCACGAGAGAAAAGCTCACTGCTTATCTCATGATGCAAGCCAAGAAGGAAGGCTGCAATGAGTTTGAAATTCCTTATGACAGACAGGAGCTGGCAGATTATCTGGGAGTTGAAAGAAGCGCTATGTCAGCGGAAATCAGTAAACTTCGGGGCGATGGTGTTATAGAATGTGTCAAGAGCAGATTTAAGTTGCTTTAGATGGGCAAAACTTTAGATAGGCAAACAAAGAGACTACAGCAGCGCTGTAGTCTCTTTGTGCATTATGAACATTGGAAGGACAGAAAGGCAAGAGACAAACATAAAAAGCTATTTAGCCCTTAAAGTTTTCTGAAGCTCTCTGAAGTTTCTA
>CAZYWO010000033.1:0-17418 GCA_964651095.1 uncultured Oscillospiraceae bacterium
TCGCCCAGAGGACCGCCCGTAATAACCATTACATTTTAACATTTGTCAGGCTTGTTTGCAAGAAGTTTTTTTATATTTTATCTAATTTTTTAACGCAGCGTTTTTCGCTGTCAGTACGTTTTCTCCATCTTGTTATCCGTTTTATACGCACGCGCGCAGATTCAAGCCCACAGCCAAAACACAAAACGCGCGTAGATATATGTTTCTTTCGCTCTATGCTCTTGGATGCGCTTTATCATAAACGTCCTTTATTCTGTTTTTTGTTACTGCAAGATATGCCTGTGTCGCCGCTATGTCCTCATGACCCATAAGCTCTTGCAGTGATTTTACGTCTGCTCCGTTTTGCAGCATGTGAACAGCAAAGGAATTCCTTATAACCTGAGGCGTAAGTTTGATTGAAAGTTCCGCAGCCTCTCCGTACTCCTTAAGTACCTTCCACAGCCCCTGCCTCGTCATCGGCTCACCCATATAGTTGACGAACAATGCCTGTGTTCTACGTCCTTTAAGCATCTTATCACGAATGTCAAGCATGTAATCTTCTACAGCTTTGCGACAAAGTCTTCCCATAGGAATAATTCTCGCCTTGCTGTGCTCTCCGTCACACTTTACAAAACCCATTCTCAGGTTTACATCCGCTGCGTTCATATTTATCAGTTCGCTGGCTCTTATGCCTGTAGCGTAGAGCAACTCTAAAATCGCTCTGTCTCTCATCCCTTTAACGCTTTCATCAGGCATCGACATAAGTTTATCAACTTCATCGATCGAAAGGAATTCTATGGATTTCTTTTCAATCTTGGGTGTTTTTATATCATCGGCAGGATTTACGGCGATTTCACCGTTTTTATATAAAAAACCATAATATGTTCTTATGGATGCCAATTTTCTGTTTACGGTAGACTTGGAACGACCCGCAGTTTTTAGGTTCATCAGATAAGCTACCACTTGAGAATTTGTCACTTCTTTCAGCTCCAAAACACCTCGCTCGTTTATAAAATCCATAAAATGTCCGATATCTCTTATATATGCCTGAACTGTATTTGCCGCCATCTTTTTTTCTTCTTTAAGATACGTTTCGTAATTTTGAATACTCACAATAATTCCCTTTCAACAAATTTAACTGTACCATATATACTTTAGTATATAGCCGTTTTACTCTTTTTTCAATGAAAAAATGATTGTTATTGTCGAATTATGTCAACTTTTTTTAGTCAAGCCTTCCCACTGATGAATGTATATTTATATGTAACTTATGTAACTTTTTTGAGGAGCAAACAAAAAATGAAAACTAATCAGAGAATTATCATAATTTTATTATTTTTAGCGGCAGTAGGTATATGCGCCGGAGCTTTTTTTGAAGTATACATGAGCGGTGAAGGAAAACAGCAGCTTACCGATATTCTAGGCGGCATACTTAATTCCACAGATGAAGGAAATTCTGCATCCTTGGGTGAATGTTTTATCAATTCACTTAAAAGCAATATTTTATTCTTGATTGCTGCCTACATTTCCCCAGTTATATTCATTACGCTCCCCATACTGCCTTTATTTATTATGTTGAAAGGCATTTCTATAGGATTTTCCTCTGCCATGACGCTGGAAGTCATAGGGATAAAAGGAATTGCCTATCTTTTTATCGCAGTTATGCCCCAAAATCTTATACAAATACCCGTTTTGTGTTTTCTTGCGAGTATGTCTCTGCAAGCAGGAGCTATTAACGGTAAAGCCGCTATTTTTCCGGGAAATACCGGCGCCAGAAGAAAAAGAAAAGCCCTGCATTTTGATGCAAGGCGTTATTCATACATATATATTATCGGAGCGGCTTTAATAATTATTTCCTGTCTATTGGAAGCTTTCCTTCTTCAAATAAGGCTTTAACCATCATGATGGCGATTATAGTCTTGGCATCGTTGATCTCCGATGTCTTAACCATTTCATAAAGAGTTTTGACATCTATTTCTTCTATATCTATAGCTTCATTTTCATCAAAGCAAGTTTCGCCGGCAGTCAATCCTGTGCAAAGATACAGGTAAAGCACCTCTTCCGAGTATCCTACCGACGGGTAAAATTCCGTCATGTATTCTACATTTTCAGCGGTATATCCGGTTTCTTCCTTTAACTCTCTTATGGCTGCCTTAAGAGGTGATTCGCCCTTGTCAATCTTTCCTGCGGGTACTTCGAGCATTACTCTTTTCGCAGGTTTTCTGTATTGACGAACCATTACCATTTTTCCATCGTTTGTAACTGCGGCAAGCACTGATCCGCCGTTATGTTCAACTATTTCTCTATAGGAGATACCTTTTTCCACGGTCACTTTATCACGGCGCAAGTTGATTATCGCACCTTCGTATATTCTTTCTGTATTAAGGGTTTTTTCTTCAAATGTCATTTATTCATTCTCCTTATTTAACAATCTTCATAACATCATCCATATATATGCTGTAATCCTTCCCTTCCTTGCGAAGCTTTAAAACTGCTTGAAGTGAGGCAAAGGTTTTTTTGTTTATAGGGAATACTTTAAGCGCAATGGCTCCGATGAGGAAACATACGCTTGGTGCAAGCACATACATACAGTTGAGTACGGTTACCACTGCATCCGGCTGAACTTGCAAATCAGCATTAAATCCTGCCATATCCAAGAGTATACCGAAAACCTGAACCATAATTGCTGTAATAAGGGTACCAAGCACCGATACAAGTGACATTATATCTCCCTCTCGTCTCTGGTAGTTTACATATTCATCTACTTCGACAACGTCATAAAAGATTGAGCTGCTGATCTGCCAAAAACCGTTTTGCACTACTGAAAACAGTGCGATATATATCAGTCCTCCTACAACTTTGGTTGGCATAGTCATAAAAATTATTACACCTACAATTCCTCCCGCCAGCATAGTTGTAAACTGCTGACGTGCTTTTCCCATGGAAAGCGCCATCTTGTTTATAAGAGGAGTCGTTATGAAGAAAATAGTTATCTGAAAAGCGTACATATATGATGAATATGTATTTCCCAGTCCCAGTGAATATTTTAAATAGTATAGTGTTCCAACATTATACAATGCAAAACCGCAGGCAAAGGCAGCCTTATAAATTATAAGCGTTCTCATTGCCTTAAGTTTTAAAAGATCCAGATAGTTTTTCACTATTCCCTTCAGGATGTTTTTCTTTTTCACAACTTGCCTCTTATCCAGAATAATGCTCTTATTTCTTGTCATGTAAATGGATATAAGCCAAAACGTGCAAGCTGCAGTAGCCATTAAAAGACCTGTAACTCTCCATCCTGCAACGTCGTTTTCCTTATAAACTTCCAGTATAAGAAGGGGCGCTATGTATCCTATTGCGTTTCCAAATATTGAAATTGCCCTCGTAATAGTTCTAAGTTTAGTTCTTTCATCGTAGTTGGGTGCGATTTCAGCGCCAAAAGCGTTTCCGGGTATCTCAAAACACGCAAAAAATATTCTGAACAAAATCGCAAGTATTAAGTAATATGCGACGGTTACCGCAAGCGATGCCTCAATCGCTGTAGTGATGAGTATAAGAATAGGAGGAACTACAATGGCCGCAGCCAACATGAAAGGTCTGCGTCTTCCCATTTTAGAAGTACAGTTGTCCGACATGTTTCCTACCATCATTCCGGCAAACACTTCCACTAAGAGCGCCGCAGAAGAAATTCCTCCGGCGATGCTTGCACTTAGTCCCACACAGTTGGTCAGAAAAACTACAAAATATGCGGACATAAAGTTATATGAACAGCCCATTGATATAAAGCCTATTCCATATCCAATCATTTGAGACTTACACCATCCTTTCAGGATTTACAAATTTATCGAAATCCGATTCGGATACTAAATTGAGTTCCGCCGCCGCTTGCTTTAAAGTCTTGTTTTCTTTATGAGCAAGTTTGGCGATTTTAGCCGCATTCTCATATCCTATGTGAGGATTGAGCGCAGTTACCAGCATTAATGATTTTTCCATGTTTTCGGCAATTTTTTCTTTATTGGGAACTATGCCGTTAAGACAGTTTTTATTAAACGAATCCATGGATTCAGCAAGAAGATTCACAGACTCGATAAAATTATTAATAATCACAGGCATAAACACGTTAAGCTGGAAATTTCCCTGTGATGCTGCAAATCCAATCGCTGCATCGTTACCCATAACCTGCACGCAAACCATAGTAAGAGCCTCACACTGGGTAGGATTTACCTTTCCCGGCATGATTGAACTTCCCGGTTCGTTTTCTGGAATAAAAATTTCACCTATTCCGCATCTAGGGCCTGAAGAAAGCCATCTAACGTCGTTTGCAACCTTCATCAAATCCGCAGCCAAAGCTTTTAATCCACCGTGACAGAATACGATTCCGTCTTTAGAGGTAAGGCTGTGGAATTTATTAGGCGCTGTTACAAATCGCTTTCCCGTTATTTCACTGATAACTTCCACTACCACCGGACCAAACTCCTTATGAGCGTTAAGTCCTGTTCCAACGGCAGTTCCGCCAAGAGCCAGTTCTCTCAACGGCTCAAGGGATGTTTCTATCATTTTTTTGCTATGAATAACCATGGATGTCCATCCACTGATTTCCTGTCCCAATGTAAGAGGAACCGCATCCTGAAGGTGCGTACGGCCTGTCTTAACAATACCTCTGTTTTCATCCTCAAGACGCTTTAATGTCTCGATAAAGCGATCAATGGCAGGCAGCAATTTATCCTCAATCGACATAAGAGCTGCAATGTGCATTGCTGTAGGGAAAGTATCATTTGAACTCTGGGACTTGTTGATATGGTCGTTAGGATGGAGCAGTTTTTCGCCTGCGATTTCATTACCTCTGTTAGCAACCACCTCGTTAACGTTCATATTGGACTGAGTGCCGCTTCCCGTCTGATAAACCACAAGCGGAAAATTTCCGTCAAGGGATCCTTCTGATATTTCATCACAAACTTTGGCGATGATTTCTGCTCTGTTTGAGTCCAAGGAACCCAGCTTTTCATTAGCAATAGCGGCAGCTTTCTTTAAAATCGCAAAGGCTTTGATTATTTCTTCGGGCATTTTATCTTTGCCGATTACAAAATTTTCAAGGCTGCGCTGCGTCTGCGCTCCCCAGTATTTATCGGCAGGAACTTTTACCTCGCCCATTGTATCGTGCTCTATTCTGTAATTCATTATTTCACCACCTTTGCAGCCTCTTTCATTACCGCCTTGGCAACGCTTGCTGCAACATCTTCGTTAAAAGCATCAGGAAGAACATAGTCCGCACTCAATTCTTCATCAGAAATAACATCTGCGAGAGCTCTTGCAGCGGCTTCTTTCATTTCTTCGGTAATCTTTACGGCGCGGGCATCGAGAGCTCCTCTAAAAATTCCCGGGAATGCCAAAACATTATTTACCTGATTAGGGAAATCCGATCTGCCTGTGCCTACTACTGCCGCGCCTGCTGCTTTGGCAATATCAGGCATGATTTCAGGAATTGGATTAGCTAACGCAAATACAATCGGATCTTTTCTCATGGATTTAATCATTTCTTCAGAAACGATACCCGGCTTCGATACGCCGATGAAAATATCCGCATCTACCATGGCGTCGGCAAGACTTCCCTTTACACACTGCTTATTTGTAATTTGAGCCATTTTCTGCTGTTCAGGATTATTATAAGGAGCGCCGTCATAAATCGTGCCTTTGCTTCCGCAGAGGATTATATCGCCAAATCCCAGACGAAGTATCATTCGAGCGATCGAAATGCCCGCTGCGCCTGCTCCGCTTATAACTATTTTAAGCTCTCCCATGGTTTTGCCGGTAAGCTTTACAGCATTTAAAAGTCCCGCACATGTGATAATTGCAGTACCGTGTTGATCGTCGTGGAAAACAGGGATATCACATTTTTCAATCAGTCTCTGCTCTATTTCAAAGCATCTGGGCGCGCTGATATCTTCAAGGTTAATACCTCCGAAGCTCTTTGAAATGTTGTAAACAGTATCTACGATAACATCCGGATCTTTTGAATCTACACAAATAGGTACGGCGTCAATTCCTGCGAAAGTCTTAAATAAAGCGCACTTTCCTTCCATTACGGGCATAGCTGCTGAAGGGCCGATGTCTCCAAGACCTAAAACCGCTGTTCCATCAGTAATTACGGCAACCATGTTTCCCTTTCCTGTATATACGTAAGAAAGGCTCTCGTCTTTTTCAATTTCAAGACAAGGTTCAGCAACTCCCGGAGTATATGCGACTGCCAATTCTTCTTTGTTTGTAATCGGCGCTTTTACTTCTACGGATAGTTTTCCTTTCCATTCTTCATGTTTTTTCAATGCAAATTCTTTTTTACTAAGGTTCTGTTTATTATCCATAATGCCTATTTTGCTCCTTTTTTGATTATATAAACAAAAACAAGACCGCTCTGTAGAAGAAGCAGAACGGTCTACATTTTTAATATGTTAATGATATAATATCTGTAATATCATTGATTGTTTCAAGATCAAACAGATCATTATATAATTGTGTCGCTTTTTCGGCACCCAGTATAGATTCTGTACAAGTCATGAATTTGTCTTTCAGTTCACTATCTGAAAGGGGGTCTGTAAGATGTCCGACAGGGAAAGTTCTTTCTTTGCTATAGCTTTCACCGTTTTTCAACTTAATAGTAACAAATGCAGGACCTACACCCATATCTGAAGGCAGATTATTATACTTCGTTTCTTCGTGCATGAAAGTGCGATTGATAATATTTTGAATACGCTCTTGCTTAATTACATCGGTAATGTAATTGTAAGGCATGTTTTCCATTTTTGCAAGATATAATGCAATCTGGAAACCTACGCTGAATTTGGCTTCTTCTCCATCATTAGGATAAGGAGTGACCAACTCTCTCAATGCGTCTTCACTCAAACCGATGTCGATACGGTCAATGCTATCGCTCTCAATATTATGTGCAACCAGTAAATCAATTATCGCATCTACCGGTCTGTGGGTACTGCTGCATGAAGGCCAACGCTTAAGAGTAAATCCCGGCGAGCAGATATCCCAATCATGTCCCATCGAATCTATTATTTTTTCAAAGCCATGATCTTCATCTCTTAAACCTGCATACTCGAAGATTAATCCTTCTTTTCCTTCAAGTGCGAGAGGCGAAGAAGTAAAACCTTTCTCTGCCAAAAGAGCCGCTCTTAGTCCATCCTCTGCTGTCTTACCTATATGAACGGATTTTGTCAGTGTACCAAAGTTTTCGCGTATTCCCGAAGCCATAGAAGCAGCAATACCAATTGCATACTGAGTTTTTTCGCGATCCAAGTCTATGAGATATGCAGAACCTGCTGCTGCCCCGATTACACCGGTGACGGTGCTGCAATGCCAGCCTTTTTCATGAAGTCTTTTGGCAATAATTCTGCCTATTTTACATTCAACTTCAACGGCGATTAAGAAAGCTTCCAAAAACTTCTTTCCGGAGCATCCTCTTTCCTCTGCCAATGCCAAAAGTGAAGGAAGTACCGCAACGGTAGGATGACCTAAGTTTGATGAACAAGTATCATCCAGTTCAAGCTCATGTCCCGATATACCGTTTATAAAAGCGGCATCACGGTCGAAAGCTTTATGTCCGTTTCCTATTATAGTACACGTTCCGCCTTTGGGTGCAATGGCTTCAGCCATGGATACGGCCTCAGTCTTACTGCCTATAACCATAGCGCCCATAGTATCAATAATTGCTCTTTTAGCAAGATAAACAGCCTGATCCGTAAATGGCGCCGGATTTATTATGAAATCCGCAATTTTTCCACTTAGACTCATATCATTTAATCTCCTTTACAAGGTCTTCTGCAGCTTGCTGTAAGTTGGTTCTGTATAAATCTAATGCTGCTTTCTTACCTTTCCAGTCGGCTTCAAATTTATCTATTATCTTGTAGCCCTTGTCTATCATTTCCTGTACTCTTTCAGGGCTTGGACCTCCGATTACGTGACGTCTGAGAACGTTTTCAAGTGGATCAAGAGCATGTTTAATCTTGTCTTCATCCATTTTAAGTTCAATTCCCAATGTTTCCACTGCCGCTTTTGCAATGAAATCAGAGTCAATATCTCTTACTCCGATTTTTGCTTCATTGGCATTAACTACAACTTTACCTACGATTTTCTTTGCTGCGGAGAAAGATAGTCCATAGGATTTAACCATTTCGTCTGCTAAATCGGTTACCGTTGAGAATCCGTTTGCAGTTACTTCAAGAGCACGTTCTTTGTCTACTTCCAGAGTACGTACAATTCCTTCAAGAAGATATGTACTTTCAATCATCTTTTCAACAATTTCATAATACAAACTTACAACAAATCCAGGTTCGCGTCCGTTTCCTTGCGGGTATGCTTTCATAGTCGCAAACATTGTCTGAAGTGCGCCGTAAGTGAATTCACCTGTATATCTGAGTGTTTCCAGAGAAACAGGGTTCCTCTTCTGAGGCATAATCGTACTGTATGAGCAGTACTTAAGTGCAAGTCGTGAAATGCCTACCTCATTTAAATTCCATAAAAGTAAGCTTTCGCTCATTCTTCCAATATTATTAGCGTATATCGCCATGCTTGCAGCAGGTTCATAAGCGAAATCCACAGTTGCACATGCATCCATAGAGTTTTCAAGGATGCCGTCAAAACCAAGCAGCTCAGCAACTCTTTCACGATTTACAGGAAAGCTTGTAGTTGCACAGGCAGCTCCGCCCATTGTGGACTTGTTTACTCTTGCATAACTTTCGAGAATACGTTCCATATCCCGTGAAAACATCTGGAAACAGCTTGTATAAAAATGTCCAAGCGTTACAGGCTGCGCCTGCTGTGAGTGATGCGTATATGCGGGAATAACAGTTTCTTTATGTTTTTCTGCCTCAACTAAAAGTGTTTTAAGCAAAAGCGTCATAGCTTCACACAAATCAACAATTGTATCCCTGACATGCATTCTTTCAATAGTCGAGTTCATGTCGTTACGCGAACGTCCAGTATGAACTTTTCCGCCTGTCTCGATTCCCAGCTTTGCAATTAACCATTCTTCTATGTTGGAATAAAGGTCGGTCAGACCCGGTTTAAACTCTATGTTTTCCGGGCCTAACTCTTTTAATTCCATAAGTGCGCCGATAATCTTTGCACCATCTTCTTTACTGATTATTCCTTGTTCAGTAAGCATTATAACATGTGCAAAATGGTTTTCTAATTGACAGTCTAAGGATTGGATATCTTCTTCTATTGTTGCTGCGGCATGTTTATTGAGAATAATTTCATCACGACCCTCATATGCCTTGTAATAGTCCTTATCCATTTCTAATCTCCATCCTAAATTTTAAATTTTTTATTCTGTTTGATGCTGTACTTTCTTGCCTGCAATTTTTACAACTGCAAAATACAATACCAGAAGAACTACTATTGCAATCGGTAATGCAACAACAGCGCTTGATTGAGTAACACCGATAATCAGATATCCTATGAATGCAGATATTGCTGCAAGAACAGCATACGGAATCTGTGTCTGAACGTGTTCAATATGATTACATCCGGCAGCCATTGATGACATAACAGTTGTGTCTGAAATAGGTGCGCAGTGGTCTCCAAATAAGGAACCGGAAAGTACCGCAGCTATTGTAATAATTACTGATACTTCAAAGCTTACAGCCATGTTAATTCCAAGAGGCAGTAAGATTGCCATTGTACCCCATGAAGTTCCTGTTGCGAAAGAGATAACAGCGCCGATTATGAACAGAAGTGCAGGTACCAGTGCAGGTGATAAGAAATCTATTGTAGAATCTACAATGTACTGTGAAGTTCCCATCATTGTGCATACAGAGCCAACGCCCCATGCAAATACGATGATAACAAGGATACCAGCCATCTTCTTTACGCCGCTAATCCAGCAATCAACAACTTCAGTGAAGTTCATAATCTTTGACTTAATAATCATTCCGCCCATTACCAAAGAAGCAAGTAAATAACCTGATGTGAGGGCAATTCTGATTTTAGAGCCAGGAACGTTCTGAGTAGGGAATCCCCATCCGATGAACATGATGAAAATTGTAGCAAATAATACAATCAAAGGAACGATCATATGCCATGCAGTTGCTTTATCTGCTTCTGCGACTGTGATAGTTTCTTCTGCAAGTTCTTCAGCCTTAGGACCATTTTCCAGAGTGTACATTTCCGACTTAAGCATTGGACCGAAGTCACGGTTGCTGCTTGCTACCAGCGGTACCAATATCAGTGCAAGAATTGCATAGAACTGATAAGGAACTGCCTGAAGGAATGTTGTAGAATCAGAAGCATCAATTCCTAAGTTTTCAAATTCTGTAGCTATGATACTCATGATATATACACCCCATCCGGTAACCGGTATAAGAATACACACCGGTGATGATGTAGAGTCTAAGATATAAGCTAACTTTGCTCTTGACACTTTTAATCTGTCATATACAGGTTTAAAGATTGGTCCTAAAATTAAGCTGTTTCCTGAATCTGAGAAGAAGATTGCAAGACCGCCTACCCAAGTAGCAACCTGAGCAGAAGCTCTTGTCTTAACCTTGCTGGCAATTGCTTTAGCGAAAGCTTTTGCTCCTCCTGAATGGTCAATAAGTGCAACGAATCCTCCTACAAATGACATCATGATAATTGTCTGTGCATTTGATGAGCCTGTGAAATCCACAAATAAGTGCTCGCTGAACATATCCTGCAATGCTTGCCATGGATTCCAGCTTGCGATAATTAAGCAACCGCTGAATAAGCTTATTGCTAATGAAATTACTACATTCTTAGTCCAGAATGCAAGTACTACTGCTAGGATAGCAGGAATGAGAGATAAAAAACCATAATAAACAACCTCTTCCATATTATTTCCTCCTAAATTTATATTTAGATTTTTATAAATCCATAATTATAAATTGCAAAAGCTGTGCCATTTTATCACCTTAAAAAAGCCTTCAATTTTTCCTATTTTTGTAAAAAAAGATATAAAATTAAGCAAGCCGAATTGGAAAAAATAAATCGTTTTTTGGATTTTGACGGAAAACCGTCAAATAAATAAAGAAATTGCAACAAACAAAAACACTTTTTTCGACTTTTTAATGTGTAATTCGTCAAAAAAGACGGCAATTCGTCTTTTTTGACGGATTACCGTCTTTTTTTATGTAATGTTTTATATCATATATTGGTTAAATCTTTCCATGCTTTTGGC
The DNA here is from genome assembly GCA_964651095.1 of uncultured Oscillospiraceae bacterium. Lineage (GTDB taxonomy): Bacteria > Bacillota > Clostridia > Peptostreptococcales > Anaerovoracaceae > SUG1106. Next base: position 11,177 of record CAZYWO010000033.1, read on the forward strand.
GGACGGGGTTCATACTTTAATGACTCGAGATAATCTTCGTTTATCTCAATTCCCAGTCCCCTGCCCTCAGGCAGCATCAAATATCCATCTTTCACCATTAACTGATTTTTCGCCATTTTATCTCCGATTTCAACATGCCATGGAAAAGTTTCGATAGCGGAAAGGTTAGGCATTGTACATGCTGCATGCACGGTTGCCGAAAGAGCTACCGTAGAGCTGTTACAATTATGTGGTCCTATTTTAATGTAATTTGCCTCAGCAATAGAAGCAATTTCTTTCATCTCCGAAATTCCGCCTACCACACTTATATCAGGATTAATATAGTCTACAAGGTTTCTCTTGCAAACTTCATTGAACCAGCGTTTTCCAAACATTGCTTCTCCTGCAACCAACGGCAATTTTGTTTTTGCTTTAAGCTCCTTAAGCACATCCAAATTATCAGGGCCAATAGGTTCCTCATACCATGAAATATTATATTTTTCTATTCTTTGAGCCACATTAAGAGATAATCTTGCATCAGTTACACGCCAAACATCGATCATAACTTCATAGTCTTTGCCGATCCCTTCTCTGAATTTGGCAATTCTTTCAACCATCTGATCTTCATCTTCACCATTGGCAAAAGGATAAAGTTTAAAAGCTGTGTAACCATAGACTCTTGAAAGTTCCAATGCCATCTTAACTTCTTCCTCAGGAGTCTTTACACCATCAGGTCCAAGATTTGCATAAACTTTCAGCTTCTTATGCACAGGACCGCCAAGCAAAGTATATACAGGAGTCTTAAGATATTTTCCCAGAATATCCCACATAGCTATTTCAAGACCACTTATTGCACAGAAAAGTTCAATGCCTGCACGGCGTTCCCCAAACAAGTTATATCCCCAATGCTGGAAATATCTTATTTTAGTGGGATCAAAACCTATAAGATAGCTTTTCATCTCTTCAATATGCATTTCCGTCGCTCTTTCACGGTCTGCAAGAGTATAACATTCACCCCATCCTTCAATTCCTTCGTTGGTTTCTATTTTTACCAGCAGAAACTGCTTAGTTCCGCTCCAATTATAAGTTACCTCTGATGCCTGTATCGTAGGAACAATATAAGTTTTGATATCGGTGATCTTTAAATTGCTCATTTAATTCTCCTTATTTTGCGTATAACAAGTTATCTTTTTTTAATTCCATACTTCTCCATCTTATATTGGAGGCTGGTTCTAGGAATTTTTAATAACTTTGCAGCATCTATTATTTTCCAGTTACTTCCTTTTAAAGCATCCAGAATAAGTTTTTTCTCATAAGTTTCCATAGCTTCAGTAAGAGAAATATCCGTCAAATAATAATTTTCCTTTACATTATTATCGGCTCTTTCCGGCTCAGCAAGATAAGCGGGAAGATGCTCAAGACTGATTAATTCATTATTCTCTGCAATATTCATTGCCGACTCGATTGCATGTTCCAGCTCTCTCACGTTTCCGCGCCAGCTTCGCTTCAGCAAGAAATTGATCACCTCAGGAGATACTCCGGTAATATTCTTATTGAATTCATCATTGTATTTTGAAATAAAGTGCTTAATCAAAATTTCTATATCATCAAGCCTTTCGCGGAGGGGCGGAATCTGAATGTTAATAGTATTAAGTCTATACAAAATGTCCTCTCTCATTTGCCCGCTTACCACTACTTCGTTCAAGGGTTTATTTATAGACGCAATAATTCTCACGTCCAGCTTTACAGGTTTAGATGACCCTAGTGGGGTCACCTCTTTTTCCTGTAAAACTCTTAATAATTTAGATTGAAGCATTATGGGCATTGAATTCATTTCATCGAGATAAATAGTACCTCCGTTTGCCTCTTCAAACATTCCCTTCTTATTTTCAGCGCTGGTAAACGCTCCTTTTTGAGTGCCAAAAAGGAGACCTTCTAAAATGCTTTCAGGAAGAGCAGCACAATTTATCGCAATAAATGGTTTGTTCTTTCTTCCTCCTGCATTGTGGATTGCAGAAACAACCAGTTCCTTACCGGTTCCGGTTTCACCGTATACCATTATAGACGACGGGCTGTCTGCAATCTTCATGATTGTTCTCTTAATGTCCTTGATTTTAGGGTTATCGCCTATTATATCGTCAATCGTATATTGGGGTTCATTCGGCAAACGATCAGGCTTAGTACTAAGCACAGAGCGGCTTGTTTTCATATTTTTTTCAATATGGGTTACATCTCTTGAAAGTTCTACTGCACCAACAATTTTTCCTCTTGTTATTACAGGAAAAGTAATATTGTTTGTGACAGAAATTCCTCCCTCGTGATTTATAACACGCTGAGACTCAAAATGAACCACCTGCCCCTTTCGCAATGCCTGCATCAAGGAACTATCCTTATGATTCAGTGAAGGAAAAACGTCAAAGAGACGCTTTCCTACACACCATTCATTGTGAATGTTATTTTCTTCTTCCGAATATCTCGGATTGAATCTTTTTTTAACGACAATTTCACCTTTTTCATCTATCATCGTTACCGAATCAATATAGTTGAAATTTTCCAATAGCCATTTCATTGACTCATCCATTTTACTCATAACAACTACCACCCCTTACAACAAAACATATTGCCGTTAAAGATTTTCGGCATTATTCAAAGAATACGCCTTCTCTAAGTTCGTCTGTATCATCAAATACAAATTTATGAAATCCTGTAATTCTTGCTCTTGAAGTAATTTCAGTAATGTATTCTTTTCTTCCGTTAACCTCTTCAATGCCTTTTATAGTTCCTATAAAGTCTACGTCGCAGATGCCTTCGTGCACGAAAGGTTGATCTACTTCAAGAAGGCCATTTTCGTAAAGCCATGCAAGTTTAGCGCTTGTACCTGTACCGCCAGGTGATCTGTCAGGGCAGCCGCTGCCGGAGCTGTGCATTACTCTTAAATCAGCATTTGGTGACTTTGGCTTGGTATACCACTGTACCAGCGTAATGTTATAACCCTTTTCGTTCAGAATTGCTCTGACCTTCTTGGAAAGTTCTTTAATTTCATGAACATAAGCAGGTTCAAGTTTAAGTCCAAAAAGTTCAAGGTTTATTATAGCAAAGATATTTCCGCCGTAAGCAACGTTTACAGGTACGTCTTTAACGCCGTCAACATCTATTCTCACCTCATTTTCGATAACATATGCGTTTACATTTCTTATAGTAGTGGTATCAACATAGTCATCTTTATAAGTATTCTTGATTTCTACCAGACCGGCAGGAGTTTCAATAATATACTTTTCTTTATGTTCCAGAGGAACAAGACCAATTTCTGCCAGAGCCGTACCAACGCCGATTGAAGCATGACCGCACATATCAAGATACTGAACGTCATCCATGTAGAAAATACCAAAATCTGCATCCGGATGGCATGGCGGAACTACTGCTGCACAAAGCATACCGGCATGTCCTCTTGGTTCATAAGTAAGTCTTGTTCTGATGTAATCATAATGTTCTTTAAAATAGTCTCTTTTTTCTTTTACTGTGTTTCCTACCAATTTTGGAATTCCGCTAAGGATAATTCTGGTAGGTTCACCCGCAGTATGGGTATCAACAGTATCAATCATTTCTTTAAATCTCATTTTTAGTTACCTCCATATCATGGTAAATGCAAAAAGACTATATTTATTGCATTATACATTTTGTATTTTATATTTTTTAATTATAATATAAAAGCAAGAATCGTGCCATCTTTTTATAAAAAAAGCGACAGGATAAAATCCTGCCGCTTTATGTATAACATATTTTTATCGTGGCTCAACTATAAGTTTAATCGCCGTTCGTTCCTCACCTTCAATCTCAATATCGGTGAAAGCCGGTACGCACACTAAATCTATTCCTCCCGGCGCTACGAATCCTCTGGCAATAGCTATGGATTTTATAGCCTGATTTAACGCTCCTGCTCCGATGGCTTGGATTTCTGCTCCTCCTCTTTCTCTTAACACACCTGCAAGCGCTCCTGCAACTGAATTAGGATTAGATTTTGCTGATACTTTTAAAACTTCCATTATTATTCCTCCTGCTTATTTTTTTGAAAATTAATAGATACGCACACAACTCTTTCGGTTAGGCTAATCCAATTATAACCTAAACAAAACTACTATTTGCCATGTTTTTGTCGACATATTATGTCAAAATAATCATTTTTTTCACATTTTTTTCACTTTTTTTTCACAGAAACACTTGCATTTCAGCGAGTTTTCTTGTACAATTGAATTGTGGTTATCCCCCCTGATAACCTCATAATCTCAAATCCAAAATACCCCTTTTGAACAAAGTAGACTGCTCCCCTGCAGTCTATTTTGTTTATTGCGGTAAAATATGCTTGAAATAATTACTGAATGAATAAGATAATCAATCTATAATGAAAAAATTGTCGAATCATGGTATAATTGTTCCTATAATTGTAACGGCGTTGCCGAAATGGTTAAACTATTGAATCATGATGGACCATCGTATTTTTTAGAGGAAGAATCATGCGAAGGAATAGTTGAAAGCATAATATAATCTTCATATTGATGCTTGGAGGGAAACAATGAAAGTAATAAAATATGAACACCAGCTCACGTACTTTTCTTCTAAACTTCTGGATTTCTATATGGGAGGAAGAGATTTTTGTGTCTTTGATATCGAAACACTTGGTCTTAATGCAGCACACAATGAACTTGTCCTTGCGGGAATTATGACAGTTGACAGCGATGGAAAATGTGAGATTACCCAATATTTTCTCGAAGATCTTGAAGAAGAAGTGTACATGCTTTCAGTCCTTCGTGATCATCTTAATCAATTTGATGTTATGCTTACATACAATGGAAGACATTTTGACGTGCCTTTTATCAAAAAGAGAGCTGCCGCCCTTAAGTTATACGATTATGATATTAATCCATATAATCTTGATCTTTATCTTGTAATCAACGGTCACAGCCAATTTAAGTATCGTCTGGAAAACTTGCGCCAATCTACCATAGAAACATACATGGAAATGGATGATGGCAGGGAAGATGAAATATCCGGAAAGGAAAGTATTCAGCTCTACTATGACTTTGCAGGCTGTAAAGACCCTGAAAAAAAGGCTGAAATTAAGGAAAAAATTCTTCTTCACAATCATGATGATATAATGCAGCTTTACAGGATTTTACCTGTAATCCGTCAAACCGACTTCCACAGTGCAATGAATGCTCTGGGCTTTCCTGTAAGGGGAGAAAACGGCTGGCCTGATTTATACGTACGCATCGCACGCGCCACTCCTTTAGGTCTTACTATCGCCGGAAATTACATAGGAAAACCTATAAGTTATTCCTCTTTCAGCACTCCCGAAAGACCTTTTGACTGTGCATTTAACATTGATAAAAATTTTGAATTTATATATAAGACTCAAAAATATAAGGATAATCTATTTATAAACGCAAAAGAAATATTTGGAGAAACATCCCAATTTGAAAAATACGGCGGATATGCCAACGGATTCATAGTTTTATCCCAAAAAAATAAACGGAACTTTTTAGAAATCAATATGATGACTAAAGAGCTCCTACATAAGTTTATGAGTGATAATCCGTTTTATATCAGACTATAAAGCCCGCTTAGCGGGCTTTTATTATTTTACGTGTACAAACTTATAAATATTTATAGGTAGATTACTGATTAAAACTTAGATAAATCCATATTAAATCTCATAATCTAAGCACATTCTTCTTTCAATATATGGCCTTATATATGTATCCGCAACGTATACATGGTCAGGATGAATACTATAACCATGAAGGGCCTCTTCCGATTCAAAGGTAGTATCCAGCATAGCATCTGCATTGGAAGTCTCAAGCCCATCAATATTAACCTTCATGTCTTTCATTCCCGGAATTTTACCTGCTAATCCCTCCAAGTTCGTCTTTATTAATTTTATCTTTTCGGTTTTTTCAGCAGCAGGCATCTCCTTAAACTTCCATAAAATTATATGCTTAATCATCTTTGTTTCCTTTCCTTGTCTATTAAAAAAATAGGCAGGTATTTAACCTGCCCGTTTTAATATGTGGTGACTCTATCGGGATTCGAACCCGAGTAGCCGCCGTGAGAGGGCGGAGTCTTAACCGCTTGACCATAGAGCCTCATTTTCTCCTCTCATTATACTACTTTTCTATTTTTTTTCAAGCTTTTTTGTAATAAATGTTATGAACCTTAAATAAAAAAGTAAATTCCACATTGAGCTGAATTTAGTCTTACACTCATAT
>CAZYWO010000034.1:0-7427 GCA_964651095.1 uncultured Oscillospiraceae bacterium
AACTTAATTGGATTATCTTATCGGGAGCTATATGCGGAGGAATGACGTCGACTCCGGGACTTGGAGCGGCAACTGATGCTGTGGGAAGCGATGATCCGGGTGCAGGATATGGAGCAACTTACCCGTTTGCATTGTTTGGAATGGTTATCTTCACCATAGTAATACTCAAATTGCCACTGCTTTAGAGAGGCAATCCGGATGTGTGTGGGGTACCGGTTCGGATATATGAGGATATATTAATATATATATTGAAGATACTTGTTTAAATGATTACCTGTGCTTAGCGAAGGCTTGGCACAGGTTTTTTATGGGCTAAAAATCCATCGGTTCGGCTGATGGGTTTTACACTTTACTATGTAAAGGCAAACATTAAAAAATTAAATAATGCGTTGAAAAGTTAAATAATTCACAAGTAAATGAAAAAATATGCTATAATATAATTTACCGACGCCATCCATTTGGCAGAAGAAATCAACATTAACGTAAGAAACGGAGGCAAGAAGTGGCATTGAACGAAACTTTAAAAAAAGAATAAGAAATCCTGAAGGTGAAAAACTGATTGTTTCGGCAGATGATGCGGCAGAATTTATTAAGAACGGCATGACGCTGGGAGTGAGCGGGTTTTCTCCGGCAGACGACCCTAAAATGGTTCCGCTGGCTTTAGTATCGCGTAAAGAAGCAGGAAAACTGGAAGATGACTTTAAGATCGACATTTATTCGGGAGCAGCTTTAGGAGCCATTGATTCTGAAATGATAAATGCGGGAATAGTGGGAAAGCGCCTGCCGTTTTGCCACAATGATAATATTAGAAAGGCGATAAACAGCGGTAAGGTAAATTACATAGATATGCACCTTTCCCAATCAACACAGTATGTTAACTACGGATTTTTGCCTAAAATCGACATAGCGTTAGTAGAGGTGCTCGCCATAACAGAAGAAGGCGATTTGATTCCAAGTATAGCTGTAGGGAACACCGCATGTTTTGTGCAGAATGCAGACAAGGTAATCGTAGAAATCGCCATGAAAAAACCTCTTGCCATGGAAGGCATGCATGACATTATATATACAGAAAATCCACCTCATCGAAAGCCTATTGAGATTCTCAATGCGGGCGATCGAATAGGAGATACAGTGATTAAGTGCGGATGGGACAAGATACAAGCAATCGTACTTTCTGAACTTCCGGATCGACCTCATAAAATGTCGCCTATTGACGATAATTCTAAACTTATCGCTGAAAATATAATAAAATTTTTGGAACAAGAAGTGCAAGCCGGAAGACTTGGTGAAGTATTGCCGCCAATCCAATCCGGACTCGGCAATGTTGCCAATGCTATGCTTAAAGAATTAAAATCATCTGATTTAATAAACCTGACCGCCTACACAGAAGTAATACAGGACGGTAGCTGGATTTAATTGAGGCCGGAAAAATGAATTTTGCATCAGCTACAAGCTGCACATTATCAGAGGAAGGCTATCGGCGACTGTTCGACAAAATAGATTTTTTTAGGGAAAAAATCGTCTTAAGACCTGAGGAGATCAGCAATAATCCTGAAATTATCAGGCGCCTTGGCATAATTGCCATCAACACTGCCATAGAAGTGGATATATACGGTAATGTGAATTCGAGCCATATATTAGGCAAAAAAATTATGAACGGCATAGGTGGTTCAGGCGACTTTTCCAGGAATGTCGGAATCAGTATTTTCACTACGCCTTCAATCGCGAAGAATGGGGTAATTTCTTCAATTGTTCCGATGTGTTCACATGTGGATCACACCGAACATGAGGTTATGGTCGTGGTTACTGAACAGGGTTATGCAGACCTTAGAGGTTTGTCTCCAAAAGAGAGAGCGGAAGCTATTATTGAAAACTGTGCTCATCCTGACTATAGAGACAGACTTAAGGATTATTTTACGAGGGCATGTGAACAGATGCCTTGTCAGACTCCCCATCTTCTTGACGAAGCGCTTTCATGGCATGTAAAACTTGAAAAAACAGGAAGTATGAAGTAAAATATAATATAATATTTATATCGCTAATTGGCTATTGGGCCGGTGGATTATTTAATTACATCGCTCAATAGCTTTTTTATTGAAGTAATATCACTGGGCCGGTATCATGGCACATTATTTACTGCGTATTACCGCTTAACGGAGTAATTACAGCGTAATTGGCATATATTTATAACATGTAGGCGAATACCAGCGCGTGTTAAAGCTTTCTATCGGTTTTTTAAATGCATTAAAAAATGTATAGAAATTGTATATTTTGCCGTGTTAAAGTTGCAAAAATGTGGTATTATTAGATATAAGGGGAGAATTTTAAATTTTTAGAATATTTCTTACATAATAAAAAAATCAATGAAACATAGTATTTTACAAGAGAAATATCTAAAAATAATTGGAGATGTGAGAAATAAAAAGATAAGGAGGCAGCGAAGGTGTTTACGGAAGAGTTAAATGTTATTACGCAGACTGAAGATAAAGCAGACGCTTTAAGAAAAGAAGCGAAAGCTGAAGCAAGGATGCTGATAGAACGAGCAAACACTGAAGCCGGCAGAATCATAAGCGAAGCTGAAGAAAAAGCTAAAGACCGCTTTGAGAACCTTATTTCTGAGGGACAAAAAGCAGCTCAAATTCAATATGATGAAGCCATAGCCTGCGCGGAAGATTTCTGCGTGAAGATGGCTGAAGAAGCCGGCAAAAAGCAGGACCAGGTAGTAAAATTTATATCAGAAAGGATAGTGAAGGCAAGTGTCAATAATTAATATGCAAAGAGTTGCAGTAATTGGCCTTGACACCGAAAAGGAAAAGCTGATAAACCAGCTTATGGACTTTAGCGCAGTAGAGCTGACCGACCAGACCGCTAAGCTTTCCGATGAAATTTGGGCAGACAGCACAGTTTCTGATGAAGAGCAAGATAAAATAAGCGTGCTGGAATCGAAAATAAGCAGAGCTGAACAGTCGCTGGAAGTAATTGAAAAGTACGGAAACTTTAAGTCCCCTCTTTTTAAGACACGCCGCACTGTGAAAAAATCTCAGCTTGCACGAATTTTAAGCGATGAGGAAGAATTCAAAGAGTACGATTCAGAATATACCCAAAAGGTAGACTATATTCTGGGACTAAACGATGAAATCCAGTCGGCAAACGAAAAGCTAAACAAGCTGGATACTGATGCAGCTTCACTAACACCTTGGATAAATTACCACCTGCCTCTGGAACTTGAAAGCACAAGTCAGACGCATGTTTATATGGGCGTGCTGCCTATGGGTACTGACGTAAAATCTCTTACAACGCAGTTGGAGGAGGAAATAGGCGCCGTGTTATTTGAAATTGTCAGCAGTGACAAAGATATGTATTATGGTGCGTCGATAGTGCTGAAAGAAAGGCAGGAAGAGGTTCTGGCCATTTTAAAGCAAAACGGTTTTTCACAGGTTTTCTTCAAGGGATTTGAAGGAACAGTTAATGACAACCTGAAAAAAATCGAAGGGGAAAGAGATGTATTAGAAAAAGAAATGAAAGCGGTGGCAGAAAAGGTTGCCGCAAACGCCAATCTGAAAGAAGGCATAGAGGAGTATTCCGATCTGCTGACCATCAGATTAGACAAGGAAAGAATTAGGGCTAAATTACTTAGGACTAAGAAAACATTTTTTATTGAGGGCTGGATTCCTACAAGATGCGTTGAACAAGTGTCAGCTATTCTTGAGGAAAACAACTGCTATTATCAATTCAGAGACCCTGAAGAAGATGAAGAAGTTCCGGTTCTCATGGAAAACAGCAGTTTTGTCACACCTTTTGAAGCCATAACGGAGATGTATTCGCTTCCTGCATACAATGGATTTGATCCTACGAGCATTTTCTCATTGTTTTATGCTCTTTTCTTCGGAATAATGCTTTCCGATGCAGGCTACGGCATAATTATGGCGGTCGGATGCTTTATAGCATTAAAGAAGTTTCATCTTGAAGGTATGACTTACAAGATGATTAAACTTTTCTTCTACTGCGGAATCTCAACTATCATTTGGGGCGCGCTTTTTGGAGGATGGTTCGGAGACATAGTACAAGTATTTTCAAGTACTATTCTCGGCAAAGAGGTGGAAATTGCGCCTCTGTGGTTCAATCCTTTAGATAACCCTATGAAGTTATTGATAATTTCCCTAGCTTTAGGAATAGTTCATTTGTTTATCGGCATGGGAATAAAAGCGTATATGCAGATAAAAGATGGAAATTGGTTCGATGCTGTATGTGATGAAGGATTTTGGTATATAACCATACTAGGACTTATCGCATGGCTGGGAGGCGGAATGATTTCGCCGAAGCTTACTGCTGTAGGAATGTGGATGGCTATAATTGGAGGAGCTGGACTGCTTCTTACGGGAGGCAGACACAATAAAGGCATCGGCAAGATTACCGGAGGCTTAGGAAACGTGTATAACATTACAAGCTATATGTCTGACATACTGTCTTACGCAAGACTACTTGCTTTAGGACTTGCAACAGGAGTTATCGCACAAGTTGTAAACACTATGGGTTCTCTATTTGGAGGAGGCATAATAGGGTTAATACTTCTGGTAATAATCTTCTTTATAGGTCATGCTTTAAATATTGCGATAAATGCGTTGGGGGCATTTATACACGCCAGCAGACTGCAGTATGTAGAATTCTTTGGAAAGTTCTATATTGACGGTGGAGAACCGTTTGATCCTTTCCGCAGAAAAACAAAGTATATTAAATTGGAGGACTAAAAATATGAGTATGATAGATGGTAATACATTAGCTTTACTTGGAGCAGCAATCGCAGCGCTTGCAGGAATTGGAAGCGCTATGGGAGTAGGTATAGCAGGTCAGGCAGCCGCCGGCGTAGTTGCTGAAGATCCTAAGAAATTCGGTAAAACTATTATTTTGCAGGCTTTGCCGGGAACTCAGGGCATTTACGGCCTTATTATCGCTTTCTTGATTATGGTTAAAATAGGTCTTCTCGGAGGAAACATGATAGAACTGACAATTCCTCAAGGAGCATATTTTCTTGCAGCGGGAATTCCAATCGGTTTAGTCGGCATTTGGTCAGGTATCGCACAGGGAAAAGCTGCTGCGGCAGCTTTGCAGCTTACTGCTAAAAGACCTGATCAGATGGTAAAGGGTATTATTTATACCGCCATGGTAGAAACTTATGCAATTTTTGCTTTACTGGTATCCGTACTGATTTGGCTGAGAATACAGCTTTAATTTAAGGCAGATTTAATTCAAAGCAGATTTAGTTCAAATAAAATTTGTGGTTCTGCAATTTGCAAATTATCAAAAGCAAAGTAGAAACTCCACATTTTTGAACTGGAGGAGAAGATATGGGTATAGAAAAGATTACATCGAAAATATTAAGCGAGGCAGAAAGCCAGAAACAGGAAGTGCTGGCGCAGGCCAAGAGCAAAAGCGATGCAGTCCTGCAAGAAGCCGAAAAAAAGGCGGAAGAAATGATTAAACAAAGCGAACTTAACGGTATGGCAGAAAAGGATAAAATCATTACACGCCGTAAATCCGTAGCTGATATTGACAGCCGCAAGGTGATTCTTGCCAAGAAGCAGGAAATCATAGCAGAAAGTTTTGATAAAGCGGTAGATGCCATCGTCTGTATGGATGAGGATAAGTATATCGATCTGCTTGTAACTCTCGGCAAAAATAGCGGAGCATGTTCAGGACTGCTCATATTTAACGAAAAGGAAAAAACACAAATCGGAGACAAGGTGGTAGAAGCGCTTAATAAGGCTGTACAGGGCGGCAGCTTCTCATTGGCTGATGAGACAAGAACCTTAAGAGGCGGTTATATGCTTAAGTGTGGAATGAAGTTTATCAATAATACTATTGAAGCTTTGGTAGATGAGAATAAGCAGTCGCTTACCGGCGAAGTTGCGGGAATGTTTTTTCCATCGTAATTTGGCATAAGGAAAGGAGGGTCATATATGACCAAACCGAATAAAGATCAATACGCATTTCCTTGTGCAATCATAAGAGCTAACGAAAAGACTTTGCTGAACGGAGCCGATCTTTTAAGAGTGCTGGAAGCTAAACAGCTCAGTAATGCTATGAGCATCTTAGGAGAGTTCGGTTACGGAGACGGCAAGGAATTGGCGAATCCAAGGGACTTTGAAAAGGTTTTAAGACAGGAACTGGCAAGAGTTTACCAACTGGTTTTCTCAGTCATTCCTGCTAAAGAGGAAATGTCGCTTTTCCTCCTTCCCAACGACTACCATAACGCCAAGGTTCTATTGAAGTCAGAGTTTTTGGGAATTGACCCAACGCCGTATCTTGTGAATACGGGTTCAATGGAGGCGGAAAAGCTGGTTCAGGCTGTAAAGGAGAGGAATTTCATCTTCATGTCTCTTGAAATGAAACATGCCATTGAAGAAGCCATAGATATGTTTTCCAAGGGCAGAGACCCTCAGGAAATAGATATCATCTTAGATAAGGCTTGTTACGAGGATATGCGCAGCCAAGCGGCGCTTACCGAAAACGACTTTATAATCGGATATGTGAAGCTTGCTATAGATATATTGAACGTTAACACTTTTATCAGGCTAAGGGAAATAGGTAAGCCATGGGCATTTTTCCAGAAAGTTTTCATAGAAGGCGGAGATATCGATGAAAGGATGTTTACTACTTCTTACGAGGAGAGCTATCAGCAGCTTGCCGACAAGATGGCGCCTTACGGTTTTAGAGATGTCTTTGCTTTGGGCGGCGCTGCGGTTCGCGATACTAAAAAGTACACGCTGCTTGAAAAACTTTGCGACGACATGAGAATAAAATATGTGGGTGATGCGCGCTATATCTCCTTTGGAATTGAGCCGGTGGTTGGGTTCCTTATTGCCAAGGAAAGTGAAATTAAAAATCTCAGAGTGATTTTGACGGGAAAACTATCAGGAACCGAGCCTGAGATTATAAAAGAAAGGTTAAGGGAAACTTATGTATAAAATAGGTGTCATAGGCGATCGCGAGAGTATTCTGGGATTTAAAGCCGTAGGCCTGGAAGTTTTCCCTTGCGATGAAGCCCAAGAGGCTAAAAAAATATTAAAGAAAATAGCGAAAGAGGACTTCGCCATAATATATGTAACGGAGCAGTTATATCAGTATATGGACGAAGGAATCGAAGAATACAGAGACTCCAGACTTCCTGCTATTATTCCTATTCCAAATAAAGACGGCAGCCTGGGAATAGGAATGACAAGCGTAAGAAAGTCAGTAGAAAGAGCTGTTGGAGCAGACATACTATTTGGAGGTGAACAGTAATAATGAGTCAAGGAAAAGTATTAAAAGTATCCGGTCCTCTGGTTATTGCAACCGGAATGGAAGAAGCTAACATGTTCGACGTGGTTCATGTAGGCGAGCAGGGGCTTATCGGAGAAATTATTGAAATGAGAGGAGACAGAGCCTCC
>CAZYWO010000034.1:7437-17229 GCA_964651095.1 uncultured Oscillospiraceae bacterium
CAGGTATAGGACCGGGAGTACCCGTGGTAACTACAGGAGCGCCTCTTTCAGTAGAGCTTGGCCCCGGATTGATAGAGACTATGTACGACGGTATTCAAAGACCGCTTGAAGAAATGGTTGCACAGGTTGGTTCTAATATCACAAGAGGTATTAAAGTTCCTTCCCTTTCCAGAACGAAAAAGTGGAATTTTGTGCCTGTAGTAAAAGTAGGGGACAGCGTAGAATCAGGCGATATTATCGGTACAGTGCAGGAAACTGTGGTAGTGGAGCAGAAAATCATGGTTCCTTACGGCGTAAAAGGAGTAATTGAATCTATCGAATCAGGCGAGTTTACCGTAGAGGAGACTATATGTAAGGTAAAACAAGATGATGGCACCATCCGCGATTTAACGTTAATGCAGAAATGGCCGGTGAGACGAGGCAGACCATACAAGGAAAAGTTGGTTCCCGAAATGCCTCTTATTACGGGTCAGAGAGTTATAGATACAATGTTTCCGATTGCAAAGGGCGGCGTTGCAGCAGTTCCGGGACCTTTCGGTTCAGGAAAAACTGTAGTTCAGCATCAATTGGCAAAATGGGCTGACGCTGATATTGTAGTTTATATCGGCTGCGGAGAACGTGGAAACGAAATGACAGACGTACTGATGGAATTCCCTGAACTTAAAGATCCGCGTACAGGTGAGTCTTTGATGAAGAGAACCGTGCTCATTGCCAACACTTCCGACATGCCGGTAGCTGCTCGTGAAGCATCTATTTACACAGGAATCACCATTGCTGAATATTTCAGGGATATGGGCTATTCAGTTGCACTTATGGCAGACTCAACATCAAGGTGGGCTGAAGCCCTTCGTGAAATGTCCGGCAGACTTGAAGAAATGCCGGGGGAAGAAGGTTACCCTGCATACCTTGCTTCTCGTCTTGCTCAGTTCTATGAAAGAGCAGGCCGCACAATTTCCCTTGGAAAGGAAGGCAGACTTGGAGCGCTTTCTGCTATCGGGGCGGTATCTCCTCCGGGCGGAGACATTTCAGAACCTGTATCGCAGGCTACGCTGCGTATAGTAAAGGTTTTCTGGTGCTTAGACGCTCAACTGGCATATAAGAGACATTTCCCTGCCATCAACTGGCTGCAAAGTTATTCTCTTTATGTCGACAGGCTGGAAAAATGGTACGAAGAAAACGTTGCCAAAGATTTTCCTAAAATGCGCGCTCAAACTATAGGACTGCTTCAAGATGAAGCAGAACTTAATGAAATCGTTCAGTTGGTAGGTGTTGACTCGCTTTCCTTTGAAGACAGACTTAAATTGGAAGTTGCCAAGTCAATACGTGAAGACTATCTGCACCAAAATGCTTTCCACGAGATAGACACCTTCACTTCCATGAACAAGCAATATAAATTGCTCAAGTTGATTCTTGAATTTTATCGCCTTGGACTTGACGCTATATCCAAGGGTGCAAGCTTTAATAAGCTGGCCTCTATGGAAATCCGAGAAAGTATAGGCAGATTCAAATATATTGAGGAAGAAAAGATCGACACTTCATTTGATTCCCTCATGGAAGAAATGAAGTCGGGCATGATGGATTTAGTTAGCAAGGAGGCAGAGGACGATGATTAAGGAATATAAAACTATCAGTGAAGTTGTAGGGCCTCTGATGCTTGTAAAAGAAGTAGAGAACGTTACCTACGACGAACTTGGAGAAATAATACTGCCTAGTGGAGAAAAAAGGCTTTGCAGAGTGCTGGAAGTAAACGGCGATAATGCGCTGGTTCAGCTTTTTGAAAGCGCAGCAGGCATTAACTTAAAGGAAAGCGTTGTTAAGTTTTTAGGCCACGGCACCCAACTGGCCGTATCACCCGACATGTTGGGAAGAGTTTTCGACGGCATGGGACGTCCTAAAGACGGCGGTCCTGAAATAATTGCAGATAAGATGCTGGATATCAACGGTCTGCCGATGAATCCTGCGGCTCGTGACTATCCTTCTGAGTTTATTCAGACAGGTGTTTCAGCCATAGATGGATTAAACACTCTGGTAAGAGGACAGAAACTGCCTATATTCTCAGGTTCCGGTCTGCCTCATGCCGATCTTGCGGCTCAGATTGCACGTCAGGCTAAGGTTAGAGGAGGAGAAGGCAACTTCGCCGTAGTATTTGCCGCCATAGGTATTACTCACGAAGAAGCTGAATTCTTTGCTTCCGACTTCAGAAAGACAGGAGCCATAGACAGAACGGTTCTGTTCATGAACTTAGCCAACGACCCTGCAGTAGAACGTATCGCTACTCCGCGTATGGCTCTTACTGCTGCCGAGTATCTTGCATTTGATTTGGGTATGCACGTGCTGGTTATTCTTACAGATATTACAAACTATGCCGAGGCTCTGCGTGAAGTATCGGCAGCTCGTAAAGAAGTACCGGGCCGCCGCGGTTATCCGGGATACCTTTATACCGACCTTGCTACAATGTACGAAAGAGCAGGCAGGAAAAAGGGTCAGGAAGGTTCCATCACCATGATTCCTATTTTGACTATGCCGGAAGACGATAAAACTCACCCGATTCCTGACCTTACAGGATATATTACAGAAGGTCAGATAATACTTTCTCGTGAACTTTACCGTAAAGGTCTCAGACCTCCTATCGACGTACTTCCGTCTCTGTCCAGACTTAAGGATAAGGGTATAGGCAAGGGCAAAACCCGTGAGGATCATGCAGACACCATGAACCAATTGTTTGCAGCTTATGCTCGCGGTAAGGAGTGCCTTGAACTTGTTACTATTTTAGGTGAAGCTGCGCTGACAGAGGTTGACCTGATGTATGCTAAATTCAGTCAGGCATTTGAGAAAGAATATGTTTCTCAAGGTTATGAAACCGACAGAACTATCGAGGAAACTTTAGAAATAGGCTGGGAACTTCTTAAAATGTTACCTAAGAGTGAGCTTAAGAGAATTAAAGACGAATATATCGAAAAGTATTTGAAGTAAGGAGAGATCATGGAAAGGTTAAATGTAAATCCTACCAGAATGATGCTCACGACTCTTAAAAAGAGATTGGCTACTGCAACTCGCGGTCATAAACTGATGAAGGATAAGCGCGATGAGCTGATGAAAGGCTTTTTAGAGCTGGCTCGCGAAAATAAAGAGCTTCGCGACCAGGTTGAGGCGCGCCTTGCAGATGTGTACCGCAGCTTTTCTGTTGCCAGTGCGGTGATGAGTCAGGAAGTTCTTGAGGAAGCTCTGATGTTTCCTAAGCAGGGAGTCGAACTGGGCGTAGGCGGCAAAAACGTTATGAGCGTAGATGTTCCGGTTTTTGATTTTAAAACTACTGCCGAGGATCCGACAAACATCTTTCCTTACGGCTATGCCAACACTTCCGGTGAACTTGATGCGGCTATCAGAGATATGTCGGAAGTTTTTCCGATTATGTTGGAATTGGCGGCAAAGGAAAAGGAAGCAGCTATGCTTGCAGCAGAACTTGAACGCACCAGACGTCGTGTAAACGCGCTGGAATATGTCAAAATACCTCAGCTTCAAATGACGATCAGATATATAATGATGAAGCTCGACGAAAACGAACGTGGTAATCAGACGCGTCTGATGAAAGTCAAAGATATGATTTTAGTTGAGGCGATTGAAGAAAAGAGAGCAGCAGACGAACTGGAATACCAGGAGGAGTGCAGCGGATAAGGTAAAAGTAAATAAGTTAAGATATATAATACCAACGAAGCAAAAACGCCGTTCCCTTATGGGAGCGGCGTTTAGCATTCGGCGAGAAAAGATATGGAAATTTCTCTAAACGATATGTATGAATTTTTCACGTTCCTTTTCGATCTCTATTCTGTGGAAAGGCGTATTAATTCCCGGCATACCGCCTGTATGAATGAAAATAACCGTTTCACCTTGAGCAATTTCTCCTTTTTTAACCATCTCAAGGAGGCCGGCGAAACACTTTCCCGTATAACAAGGGTCAAGAATGATAGCCTCTTTTTCAGCCATATAGTACATGGCGTCTCGAACCTCTTTGCAAGGATTGTTGTATGCGCCTCGGTCGTATGTGCTTATCAAATCAAAATCTTTAGGGTCCAGAGTATCTTTTAGATAACTCAGACCGTAGAAATCGCAGCAGCTTTCAAAATAGCCCTTCGCATGATTTTGGATTTCGCCGTTATAAGGCATTATGCCGATACCGGTAAGCTTGAGCGGAAGGTTTTCATTTTTTATTCCCAAATAAAGTCCCATATACGTTCCCATACTTCCGACTGTTGAGATTATGTGACAGTCGTTAAGACCTAATTCGGATGTCTGCCGGGCTATTTCCAGTGCGCACTCATAATATCCCAGCGTTCCCAATTCGTTGGAACCTCCCATAGGAATGTAGTAAACTTTTTCACCTTGAGCTTCATAATGAGCGGTAGCTTCTGCGACGGCATTGCGTAAAAGTTCATCTTCACGATGAATTCCATCAGGTTTTTTCAGCCAAACATCACAGCCCATCATGCCGTCAAGCAGCAGATTTGCTGAAAGCTCGCCGGGATACTCGTCGACTGCCACTATAGCGCCTTTTATATTATATTTACGTGCGACTGCAAGAGTGAGGCGGCCATGATTGGTTTGGGCACCGCCCACCGTCAAAAGAAAAGTAGCGCCTTTGTCTTTGGCGTCCTTAAGAAAATATTCAAGTTTGCGGAGTTTGTTGCCTCCGGCAGCCAGCGGCGTAAGATCGTCTCGTTTTATATATAGGTTAATTCCCAGCTCTTCAGAAATGTTGTCCAGCCTTTCAAGGGGTGTAGGCAGATGAAGAAAATCTATTTTTTCGTGTCCTAAAATCATGATAAGTATCCTCCTTAATTTATAAGAGTATGCTATATTTTTCTAAATTTTCTATTTTCATTTTAGCATATTGGTGCTAAAATAGAAACACGCAATCGGAAGAAATTTAAAACCGATTGTATAGCTAGATGTTAAGTTTTAAAAAATAAGGAGGATACATATATGGCATTTATTGATAAATTAGGTCAGGTAGCAGGAAAAGTAGGCGAGCTTGCAGGCGATACTTTTGACTATGGAAAGGCAAAGGGAAAAGTTGTACTGGAAAAAGGCAAAGTAAAAGACGCTAAAGAAGCGCTGGGCGATTACGTACACTCTACCCTTAAAGCTGGCGGAACTCTGGAACAATATAAACTTGATGAGCTTTGCAAGGAAATCGATGTTCACATTGCTGAGATTGAAAAGCTTGAGGCAGAAGCCAAACAGAGCGGCGCAGATATTTCAGGCGCATTTAAGTCAGATGAGGCATCGTCTGAAGGGGAGGACGCTGAATAATGATAGGTGTTCTGGTTAATACCTTAACTGTAATGGTTGGAAGCACTATCGGTCTTGTGGCAAAAAAACTCATACCTGACGGATGGTCGGATTTTATTATGAAAGGTATCGCTCTTTGCGTAATTTATATAGGAATTGACGGTGCGATGGAAGGCGCTAACACGCTGATAACCATTATATCAATAGCTGTGGGAGCAGTTATCGGTTTGGCTCTGGATCTGGACATGCATTTGAATAATTTTGCCGAGAAATTAGAAAAACGATTTAAAAAACCCGGCGGTGAAACTACTATTGCAGAGGGTTTTGTGACTGCCAGCCTGCTCTTTTGCGTTGGAGCCATGACAATCGTAGGTTCATTGCAAGCAGGTCTTACCGGCAACAATGAAATGCTTTTTACAAAGGCAACGCTGGACTTTATCTCTTCTATGGTGTTTGCCGCTTCATTGGGTATAGGCGTGCTTTTATCAGCAGCTTTTGTACTTGTCTTTCAAGGAGCAATCGTGCTGCTGGCGCAGATTGTGGAACCGTTTTTAGGCGATGCGGTTATTGCGGAGATGACTTGCGTAGGCTCTCTTCTTATTATAGCGTTAGGTTTAAATATGCTGGGAATTACCAAACTTAAGGTAATGAACTATATGCCTGCCATAATTATTCCCGTTATACTTTGTCTCTTCATGTAGATATTTGAGAGGTTACAGAAAATATTCCCATTTATATGCGGGATATAAACTTAAATTTCGACACTTAAATATGCAAGTTGTTGACAAATGTAAAAATAATAAACATTCTGCCAGCAACTTTTTCGTTTTTTGTTGGCGAATTCCTGAAATGTGCTGTTTCTGCCAACATTAAGGCTCTGCTAACATTAAGACTCTGCCCACCACATCATGCCGATTCATGTGAAAATAGCAAAGAGTCTGCATGTCGAAATTTGTCAATAAACATCATAGTCAAGATATAAAAAATAATTTTGTTTACATTTTTATAAAATATCACATTAAAAAGACGAAAATGTTACATGCTAATTGTGAAGAAAGATTAAAGAATTTCACTGAAAATACACAAAAAAGTTTTTAAATACTGTTGACTTTATACCGAATCAGCAGTATATTATATATAGAAATTAGCACTCCGGCCAAACGAGTGCTAATAAAGAAAAAGAGGAGGCAGAGGAATGGAACTAAGCGAACGAAAACTGAAAATTTTACAAGCCATTATTAGTGACTATGTAAGAACAGCAGAGCCGGTCGGTTCCAGAACTCTTTCCAAAAAACCGGAATTGGATTTCAGTCCTGCCACCATAAGAAATGAGATGGCAGATTTAGAGGAGATGGGATATCTTACACATCCGCATACTTCGGCAGGCAGAGTACCTTCAGATAAAGCTTACAGATTATATGTAAACGCTTTGATGGAAAAAAAAGAACTTTCCAAAGAAGAAAAAAATATTATTGCAGAGAGACTTCACGGAGCCACAAATGAATTTGAAAAGACCATAGAATACGCGGCGTCGGTACTTTCTGAGATAACTAACCTTACAAGCTTTGCGCTGACACCGAAAAAAAATGAGGATGTGCTTAAGTATATAAACCTTTTGCCGGTTGATGAAGATACAGTTGTATTGATGATTGTTTCCGAAAGCGGTAAAGTTTCCAACAGGGCAATTCAGATGAACGTGCCGTATACGGAAGATAAATTACAGCTTCTATCCAAGACTATGACATACAACTATAAGGGCAAGACCATCAGTCAGGCACTTACCAATAATATAATCGCTAACTTTGAAACAGATATAGTTGCAATGAGCGGACTTGCGGAAGACGTAATGCCTAACTTTATGCAGACACTTGAAGATATGCTCAACGTAAACTTGTATATGGAAGGGCTGACAAACATTTTCGACATTCCGGAATACAGTGATTTAGAAAAAGCGAGAAGCTTCATTGAAATGCTTAGTCAGAAAGAGGAACTCACTAAGAAACTTATCGAACGCGATGATGGAATAATAGTAACAATCGGCGAAGAAAACTCCGACGATATAATGCAGGATTGTTCTTTGATAACTGCCAGCTACCACATAGACGGCAAATTGGTGGGTAAAATAGGAGTAATAGGTCCTACGAGAATGAAATACAGCGAAGTAACATCGATAATAGAATATTTAACTGATAATTTAAACGATACATTTAAACTCGAAAGCGGAGGTAATGAGGACAATGAGTAATGAGGAAAAGATGAGGCGAGAGCAAAACGGACCTGATGAAGACACTTTAGAAGAAATAGATCGAGAAACTGCCAGAGAAGATTGCAATGAAGCTGCGCATCAGACTGGGTCATCGAAGGGAGGCCAATCACCGGAGTCCGGAGAACCAAAAACCCAGTCCGAAGATGCTGAGGCTAAAGACGAAGATGTTCAGAGTCAAGAATCTGCAAATGATTCTGAAGATGAAGAGCTCAACTTAAAATATATGAGACTGATGGCAGATTTTCAAAACTTTAAACGCAGAACAGAAAAAGAAAAGAACGACATTTATGCGTTTGCCAACGAAAAAATCGTTAGCGAACTGCTTAATGTAATAGATAACTTTGAAAGAGCGCTTAGTGCAGCAGCACAAAAAGATAGCTTTTCAGAAGGAATGGAATTAATTCTTAAACAGCTCCAAGGGGTACTTGAAAAAGCGGGAGTTGTTGAAATTGAAGCGTTAGGTGTTGATTTTGACCCTAATTTTCACAATGCTGTGATGATGGAGGATTCAGCCCAGTACGAAAGCGGAAAGGTGACCTGCGTGTTGCAGAGGGGGTATCTCTTAAACAATAGAGTTATCAGACCTAGTATGGTAAAGGTAGCCAACTAGAGAATGTATAAAACAAATTTTTAAATTAGTAATTAGTAAATCAGAAAGAAAAGCACAGACTGCTTTTAATGAGACGGAGGGAAATAAAATGGCAAAAGTAATTGGTATTGACTTAGGAACAACAAATTCATGTGTATCAGTATTGGAAGGCGGCGAACCTACAGTTATCGCTAACGCAGAAGGTTCCAGAACTACACCATCTGTAGTGGGCTTTAAGAAAGACGGAGAAAGACTTGTAGGTGAAACTGCAAAAAGACAGGCAGTAACAAACCCTGACAGAACGATTTCATCTATTAAAAGACATATGGGTGAAGACTATAAAGTAACTATTGACGGAAAAGATTATACACCGCAGGACATTTCAGCGATGATTTTAACTAAATTAAAGAACGATGCTGAAAGCTATCTGGGAGAAAAGGTTACAGAGGCAGTTATCACTGTTCCTGCATACTTCTCCGATGCTCAGAAACAGGCAACTAAAGATGCCGGAAGAATCGCCGGCCTTGACGTAAAGAGAATTATCAATGAACCTACAGCAGCCTCACTGGCTTATGGCCTTGATAAGGAAGAAGGTTCACATAAGATTTTAGTATATGACTTAGGCGGAGGCACATTCGACGTATCAATCCTTGAACTGGGTGGCGGTGTATTTGAGGTATTGGCTACTAATGGAGACACCAGACTTGGAGGAGACGACTTTGACGAGGTACTGTTAAACTACCTTGCAGACAATTTTGCTAAAGAAAACGGCGTAGACTTAAGAGCAGATAAGATGGCTCTCCAGAGATTAAAGGAAGCAGCCGAAAAAGCTAAAAAAGAACTTTCCGGTTCACAGACAGCTAATGTAAATCTGCCTTTCATTACAGTAACTGCTGACGGACCTCTCCACATGAATGAAGATATTACAAGAGCAAAATTTGACCAGTTGACTGAGCATCTTGTACAGAGAACCATAGAACCTATGAACAAGGCAATGAGAGATGCAGGCGTTACTACATCTGATATTGCGAAGGTCATCTTGGTAGGAGGTTCAACAAGAATTCCTGCCGTTCAGGAAGCTGTTAAGAAGGTTACAGGAAAAGAACCTTTCAAGGGAATCAACCCTGACGAATGTGTTGCAGTGGGCGCTGCAATTCAGGCAGGCGTATTGACAGGCGAAGTTCATGACGTACTTCTTCTCGATGTAACTCCGTTATCCCTTTCGATTGAAACTCTTGGCGGAGTAGCAACTAAGATCATTGAAAGAAACACTACTATACCTACTAAGAATAGTCAGATATTTTCAACTGCGGCTGATAATCAGACTGCGGTAGACATTCACGTAATGCAGGGTGAAAGAGAAATGGCGGCAGGAAATACTACTCTTGGAAGATTCCAGCTTACAGGAATTGCTCCTGCTCCTCGCGGAATCCCTCAGATTGAAGTTACTTTCGATATCGACGCTAACGGTATTGTAAACGTATCGGCAAAGGATATGGGAACGGGCAAGGAACAGAAAATTACAATCACATCTTCCACGAACCTTTCCGAAGAAGAAATAAATAAGAAAATTAGGGAAGCAGAGGCATATGCTGAAGAAGATAAAAAGAGAAAAGAAGAAGTTGAAATCAGAAACAGAGCTGAGTCC
>CAZYWO010000035.1:0-17153 GCA_964651095.1 uncultured Oscillospiraceae bacterium
TTCCAGGTGACAAAATTATATTATTTCATTTGTCTACCTAGAAGGGAGCATATCACTGCTCCCTTTTTGATTGACCTGACATTTGATAGGAGTTATAATAGGCATAATGAATTTTTAAAATATATAAGGAGGAATAATTATGAGCTTTCGTGATGTTGCAGGCAGCAACGTTTTGTGGACCTGTGTAATCATTGGAATTATCATCGTAACCGGATTTACTATTTACTATTTTAGACTTTGCTATAAAAACGCACTTGACTTGGGAATTGATAAAAACACCCTAAAAGCTGTTATTAAATCATCCTTATCTTTTTCTATAGTGCCGTCAATAGCCATAGTTACAGGCCTTGCCACCTTGGCGGTTGTAATAGGGCTGCCATACGCATGGTTTAGACTGTCTGTACTGGGCTCTGTGGCATATGAACTGATGTCAGCCAACATGGCGCTTACAGCTTTGGGGCTTGACGTAAATAATGCAGATGGATACGCTTTTGGACTTATGGCATGGGCAATGTGCTTTGGCATCAGTATTTCTTTAATTTTCAATGTTTTCTTTAACAAGAAAATTCATATGGGAACACTTAAACTTGGAAGCGGTGACAAGAAATGGGGAGCAGTCGCTCAGACAGTATTCATGTCAGCTCTGTTATGTGCTTTGATCGTTCCTATGCTTTTTGGCGGTCTGGCAAGCTTGATGACATTTGCTACCAGTGCGCTCATTGCAATCATACTTTCCGTTATAGCTAAAAAGGCAAATGCTCCGTGGCTGAATGAGTTTGTACTGGCAGTCAGCTTGATTGGCGCCATGGTGGCATCTGTTTTCTGGGACAAGCTGTTTTAATTGAAAGGAGGTAAAATGCAATGAAGAAAAATGAAAATATAAATGTTAATGAATATTATGAGAGAATGCACCGCATAGGAAATCGTGTTATGAC
This sequence comes from uncultured Oscillospiraceae bacterium, assembly GCA_964651095.1. Classification (GTDB taxonomy): domain Bacteria; phylum Bacillota; class Clostridia; order Peptostreptococcales; family Anaerovoracaceae; genus SUG1106. Next base: position 936 of record CAZYWO010000035.1, read on the forward strand.
TTCTGCTTTACTGCTATTCTTTGCTATTCCGCTGTTTATAAGCCTTTACTATGGGATTATGCCTAAGTTGAGCGACCTTCTCATAGCAGCAGGCGGATTGAGCGCCGTATTTATTCCTATCGGCATCGCTGAAACATTTGCAGAAATTCCTGTTATGGGTTCATCTTATTATATATCACTGGTGACAGGCAACGTACTTAACTTAAAGCTGCCCGCAGCAATAAATGCTCTTAAAGTTGCGAACTTGAAGCAGGGAACAGAAAAAGCGGATGCGGTAATAGGCGTGGCAGTAGCCGCTTCATCGCTGGTAACTTTGGTTATGCTAGCTATAGGCATGCTCCTTTTAACACCGTTGCAGCCGCTGCTTTCTTCACCGACAGTTTCAACCGCAGCAGGATACGTGCTTCCGGCGTTGTTTGGCTGCTTGGTTCTTGGCTCCATTAGCGACGACGTTGGAGGCGGCGTGAAGGTACACAAGAGACTTCTTGCACTTATCGTACCGTTTGCTGTTTGTGTTGTCTTATACCTGATAATGCCATCAATGTACGAAACATTAGAAGGATTTGTAATGATTCTGTGCATCCCTTCGATATATTTTATAACCAAGAAAATGTACAAAAAGGGCATTATTACTGTAGAAATGCCTGAAGAAAAGGAGGAAAATACAATTGGAACAGAAGAGAATTGATAGAGTAAATAAAATTGTGGAAGAACTGGAGCCGGAATTGAGAGAACTTGCGCTAAAGATACACGATAATCCAGAACTGGGGCATCAGGAATTTAAAGCTTGCAAATGGCAGATGGAGCTTCTTGAAAAATATGGCTTTGATGTTTCGGATAATTTTTGTGATATTCCTACGTCATATCATGCAGTTTATAAAGGAAAAGAAGCGGGACCTAAAATCGCCATGCTGGCTGAATACGACGCACTTCCGGAACTGGGTCATGGTTGTGGACATAATCTGATCGCTATGGTTTCTTCCGGTTCGGGTATTGCAATAAGAGAATATGTGGATACGCTGGGAGGTGAAATTCACGTTATAGGTACTCCCGCTGAAGAAACTGCCGGAGCAAAAGTTGAAATGGCTAGAAGAGGAGCTTTTGATGATTTTGATGCGGTAATGATGGCACACCCTGCAGAGGTGGATGCAGAATCTGTTGATACCATGGCGCTCGTTTCTCTTAAATTTGAATTTTTCGGACAACCTGCACATGCCGCTGCAAATCCTGAAAATGGTCGAAATGCCCTTGACGCCGTTGTAAGCTTTTACAATATGGTCAGCGTTCTCAGGCAGCAGACTAAGACAGATGCAAGAATTCACGGTATAATTACAAAAGGCGGAAGCGCCGTTAATGTAATTCCAGATTATACTGAAGCAGTATATAATATAAGATCCAATAGAGTAGCTGACGCGTTGCCTCTTGCAGAAAGAGTAAAGGCATGTGCTGAAGCTGCTGCTGCCGGAACGGGGACTACAGTAAAGATAAGCCCGGTAGACGAGGACTTTATGGATACATACAGCAACCGAGCTTTATCGGATCTCGCCTGTGATCAAATGGAACTTTTGGGACATAAGATGCTTCATCTTGGAAGAATTGTGATGCCCGGTTCCTCCGATTTGGGAGACGTGAGCTATCACTGCCCGGCAATTCAGCTTGGCATGAGCATGGGACCATCTGAAGATGGGAAACCTTATGGAGCCCATACTGTAGAATTTGCACGACAAGCTTGCAGCGAAGCAGCCTTAACAAGGTGCATAGACTTTGTAAAAGGGTTTGCTCTGACTGCGGAAAAACTTCTTTCCGAACCTGAACATCTCGAAAAAATTAAAAGAGAGTTTGAAGAAGAAGTAAAGTCTCAGCTTAAGTAAATACAAGACAAACACTAATCCTTTCCTTTGAGAATATTCTGAATACAGAAGGACTTTGAGCAGTCAATCAATTTCAAAATCTCAACCGAAAGGATTAATTTATATGAACGAAAATATCTCATTAAAAGATATGATGCCCGGACAACAGGCCGTTGTCAAAAGTCTTATTTCTTCCGGAAGCATAAGGCGCAGACTGCTTGATATAGGCTTGACGGAGGGCACCATGGTAAAGTGTGTGGGAAAAAGCCCTGCGGGTGACCCTTCGGCTTTTCTCATAAGAGGGGCGGTCATCGCAATACGATCTTGTGACAGCGAAAAAATTCTTGTAGAGCCCCTGGGAACAGAGGATAAAATCATTGCTCTGGCAGGAAATCCAAATGTAGGTAAATCGACGGTTTTTAACGGGCTTACAGGTATGAGACAGCATACCGGAAACTGGCCCGGAAAAACAGTAAGTAACGCCAGAGGTCGATGCAATACTGAAAATCATTCTTATGTACTTGTTGATATTCCCGGAACATATTCGCTTATGGCACACTCACAGGAGGAAGAAGTAGCGAGAGATTTTTTGCAGTCAGGCGAGGCAGATATTACTGTGGTAGTATGCGACGCAACATGCCTGGAAAGAAATCTGAATTTAGCGCTTCAAATTATGGAAATATGTCCAAGGGTAGTTATTTGCGTCAATCTGATGGACGAGGCAGAAAAGCGGCATATTAAAATAAATTTTAAACTGCTTTCTGAGCGAATGGGCGTACCCGTAGTAGGGCTTACAGCTCGTAAAAAGCATATGCTCAGAGATTTGATGAAAACTGTAGATAAAGCCCTTGATGAACCTAATGAACCTGATGAATCTATAAAAGATTTTGATCTGGCAATTGAGGAACGCAAAAAAATAAGAAACTCCTCAACGCTCGGTGAAAGGGAAAAGGAGGATAAAATAGTAGACTCTCTCATAAGAACTGCCGAAAAAATCTGTGATGGAGCTGTTACATACAGTCATCAAAATTATGATAGACGTGACAGACGTTTGGATAAAATATTTACAAGCAGACTTGGCGGCTATCCCGTGATGGTTCTGATGTTGCTTTTGATTTTTTGGCTAACGATTTCAGGAGCAAATTATCCGTCAGAACTCCTTGCTAAAGGTTTATTCAGCTTACAGGAAAAAATATCGGAATTGTTTTTATTGGCAGGGATGCCTAAGTGGATTCACGATATGATTGTCTTGGGTGTCTACAGAGTTTTGGCATGGGTAGTTTCCGTAATGCTGCCGCCCATGGCGATCTTCTTTCCGCTGTTTACAATTCTGGAGGATTTAGGATATCTGCCGAGAATTGCATATAATCTCGACAAAGCATTTAAATGCTGCGGCGCTTGCGGAAAACAGGCCCTCACCACCTGCATGGGCTTTGGATGCAATGCGGTGGGAGTTATGGGATGCAGAATTATTGATTCACCAAGAGAGCGAATGTTGGCAATATTGACTAACAGCTTTGTCCCATGCAACGGAAAATTTTCTGCATTGATCGCTATTATAACCATGTTCTTTGTAGGCGCGGGAGGCATAGCATCCTCTGTCCAATCTGCCGTGATTCTGACTTTGTTTATTGTTTTGGGTATAGCTATGACGTTGGTAGTGACTAAAGTATTGTCCAAAACTTTGCTTAAGGGTATGCCTTCGTCTTTTACACTTGAACTTCCGCCTTATCGCATGCCTCAGTTTGGAAAAGTCATAGTCAGGTCTATACTCGACAGAACTATATTTGTTTTAGGCCGTGCAGCCGCTGTAGCTGCTCCGGCAGGACTGGTTGTATGGATACTTGCCAACACTATGGCAGGTGGAATGAGCTTACTTGATCATATCGTTGCTGTACTTGAGCCTATTGGACAGTTTATGGGCCTTGACGGCGCTATTTTGACTGCGTTCATTTTAGGCTTGCCTGCCAACGAGATCATAATCCCGGTAATTATCATGATTTATACTTCGCAGGGCAGTCTTATGGAGATTGGAAGCATCCATGAGATGCAGGCGCTTTTCATGGAAAACGGCTGGACCTTGCTCACCGCCATTTGTACAATGATTTTCTTCCTAATGCATTGGCCTTGCGCTACGACTCTTCTAACCGTAAAAAAAGAAACCGGAAGCTGGAAGTGGACCGTATTGGCTGCGATTATACCGGCGCTGTGTGGATTTGCTGTTTGTGCAGCGGTAGCAGGAATGGCAGGATTATTAATTTAATAAAAAATGTTTATTTCAAGATTAAAAAGTAATAATAATATTTATAAAATTCAACATAGTTGACAAAGAAAAAGTACGACGATATAATAATATATCATTATATTAGGAAGATAGAGGAGTAATTATGAACCAGACAGTTAAGCAGCTTTTAAACCATGCTTCTATAAGAAAGTATAAGGAACAAACAATTGATAGGGAAACGGTAGACACTATCGTTAAATGTGCACAGATGGCATCTACATCAAGCCATTTTCAGGCGTACTCCATTATCGAAGTCCGCGATCCCGCAAAAAAAGAATTTCTGAAGGAAGCTTCCGGCGGTCAGAAATGGGTTACGCAAGCGCCTTTAGTGTTGCTTTTCTGTGCAGATCTTCATAGAAGTGAAAAATATTTTGATGGAATTGATAAAGACGTATTGACTAACACGGAAAGTTACACGGTAGCTGTAATCGACGCTTCACTTGCAGCCCAGAACGCATTTACCGCTGCTGAAAGCATGGGGCTTGGCGGAGTAATTGTAGGCGGAATAAGAAACGATGTTGAAGGTATTTCCAAAGTCTTTGAACTTCCTGAAAGGGTAGCTCCGCTATTTGCGCTTTGCCTTGGTTATCCTAATGATAATCCGGGATTGAAACCTAGGCTCCCTCAAGGAGTGGTTCATAAAGTTGACTTTTATGATGAAAGTAAAAATGATGAATTGATTGAACAATATAATAAAGAAGTAAAAGAGTACTATATCGAAAGAACAGGTGGAAAGACTCAAAACACATGGACCGAACATTGCGTGAAACTTATGATGGCTAAAACAAGAGACGAAGTTGGCGAGTTCTTTAAAAAAATAGGTTTTCTTGCAAGATAATATTATACCGGTATATTTCATTCAGGAAATTTTTGTGCAGCTTTAAAAGCGCGTGGCAATATGCCACGCGCTTTTTTATACCGTGGAATATTCATATTTAAAGTCCGTAAGTTAAAGCTCATAAGGAACGTAATCTTGATAAAGTTCAACAAGAAAATCTCTAAAGAGCTTAGCGGATTGAGAAAGATACCTTGACTTTGGCCAGAAAATTGCCTGACTTCGTTTTATGTCCGGAGTTTGGATCGGTAAGAATACCAGATTTGCGAAAATTTCTGACGACTTACAATTGAAGGTGGTTAAAAGTACCATACCTTCACTGAGAGCTATTTTCGGTCTTAACGTGTAGTCGCATGTAATTATTGACTTAGGCTCAAATCCGGCAGTAAGGCACAGGTTATGACAAAAACGGGAAAATGATGAATCCGGTAAATTCACGAAAAGCTCATCTTTTGCTTCTATCAGCGATATTGTTTTTTTTGAAGCCAGAGGATGGCTTGGAGGAACTGCAAGAGCAACATTATCATTAAATAAAGTGACGGAATCCCAGGCCGGATCGGAAAAACTTTGAGGAGAAGCAATTAATAAATCTAAATTTTCTTTCGGTGTTTTTGTCCCACTGGCAATAGAATCAAAAGCAAATGTTTTAAAAGAAATATTGGGATACATGCTAATGAATTTTTGAATTGGTTTGTTCCAAATATAAGGATTTGTAGTTGCTAATGTAAGATATGTCTCAGAAGAAGATGCTAAATCGTAAATTTCCTTCTTTCCGTCTTCCAATTCCTCTAAAGCTCGTTTTACATGGTTGTAATAAATTTTGCCGTAACGATTTAGATGAATGTTTCTCCCGACTCTGTCAAAAAGATCCACGCCTAATTCTTTTTCCAATCTGGAAATGCTGCTGCTGATGGCAGATGGAGATATATACATCATTTCGGCAACTTTAGTAAGATGCTCATATCTTGCGAGTTCTAAGAAGTATTTTAATTGTAGTAATTCCATGATTTTCGTCTCCTAACTTTTCATACAACGAAAATTACGCTTTTATATTATTATATTTGATAAGTTTTTGTTGTAAAGTTAAAACCCGGATTTTATAATGCCTGAAATGTTACATTTTAAGTTAAATATAGTTAATAGATTGTGTTATTTTTATCAAAGAATCGCTATGTTAAAATATAAATAAAAAAAATATGTGGAAACTACTCTCACTAGAAAGGAGAATCCAAGATGGATGTAAAAGGCAAAACGGTCTTTGTTACCGGAGGAAATACCGGCATGGGAAAAGCAATTTCTATGAACTTTGCTAAGCATGGCGCTAATGTATGTATCGGATATTTTGATTTTGAACAAGAGGCTTTTAAATTAGCCGAAGAAATCCTGCAAATGGGTTCAAAGGCAAAAGCATATAAATTGAATATCGCTGATGAACAAAATGTAATAGACGTTATGAAAGAAGTGGACAAGGACTTTGGAGAATTATGTGCATTAGTTAATTGTGCAGGCAGAACTTATGTTATGCGCCAATCCGCTTCCGGAAATTTTCCCTGAAGATGCTAAAAGGGGCGGAGCAGCGGTTATCGCAACCGGACGTTCAGATTATCCTAATCAAATCAATAATGTACTGGCGTTTCCGGGAGTATTCAGAGGCGTTTTTGATGTAAGAGCCAGTGAAATAAATGAGGAAATGAAAATGGCGGCAGCCGAGGCTTTAGCCGGTTTAGTTTCCGATGAGGAACTTACAGCAGATTATATCATACCAAAAGACTTTGATCCAAGAGTTGGAAAAACCGTTGCAAAGGCTGTTGCAGAGGCTGCGAGAAAAACACATGTAGCGAGGATATAATAGTTAAGATAAAAATAAAAGAAATATGTATTAATTGTTAATGTCTGTGTTAAAAGACATTCGATTTTTGATAATTGTATTGTGATAATTGTTGTCGCATAATTTATTTAAAGAAAGCCGTATTTTATGGGAATACAGTATGATGGAGGATAAAAAATGAAACTGGAAAACAAGGTCGCCATCGTTACAGGTGGCTCCGCCGGAATAGGTAAGGCAATAGCAAAGAAATATTTGGAAGAAGGCGCAGTCGTGGGGATATGCTCTACAAATCCTGATAAACTTGAGAATGCAAGAAAAGAATTGGAGAAATACGGAACTGTTCGCAGTTTTATCGTTCACATAGGTAATAAGCAGGAAAGCGAAGCCATGGTAAACGCAATGATTAAGGAATTCGGACATATTGATGTGCTTGTAAATAATGCAGGAATTACTAAAGATGCACAGTTTTATAAAATGACCGATGACAAGTGGGAAGACGTAATTGCCACAAACTTAAACGGTAACTATTACATGACAAAGGCTGTACTTCCTTCTATGATGGAACAAAATTATGGGAAGATTATACATATCACTTCAGTGTCCGCATTTAACGGAAACTTCGGACAAACAAATTATGCTGCATCAAAAGCAGGAATTATAGGTATGACACGTGTTCAAGGCAAGGAATTGGGGAAGTACAATATTACGGTAAATGCTATCGCACCGGGTTCTATTTTAACCGATATGTATAATGCAGTACCTGAAGATATTAGAGAAGCCAAATTAAAGAAGATTCCTCTTCGCCGCTACGGAGAAGCTGAAGAAGTAGCCAAACTGGCTTTATTCCTAGGTACTGACGACTCCTCTTATATTACTTCTCAAACGATTGTAATCGATGGCGGTTTTAATTAAGAAGCAGAAGAAATACTTACAATTCAACTCGTAGAAATACAATTTAACAGGGCATCATAAGAGATGCAGAAAAACTCCGCGTTAGGTTCACCGTCGCGGAGTTTTTCTGCATTTACAATTTTCTCACAATCAGCATATAATATTTCATTAAGAATTCGATAAAATTAAATGAAAATTGATTTTGAATATTGAATAATAAATGAGAAAAAACTATAATGTGGATTTGAAAATTATAAGAAAGAGGTATGTGAAATGGATAGTTATGTTTTTCTACTGAGTATAGCAATAATTATGCTCTCCACTAAAATTCTTGGAGATTTAACTAATAAAGTCAATATGCCTCAAGTAGTTGGAGCATTACTGGCAGGTGTCCTCGTTGGACCTTCCTGTCTGGGAATGATAACAGAGACTGACTTCATAGCTAAAACTGCGGAAATCGGTGTAATCCTCCTGATGTTTACAGCAGGACTTGATACTGATATGAAAGAACTTAAGAAAAACAGTGTTGCCTGCTTGGTAATTGCTGCAATAGGCGTAATAGTACCGCTTATCGGCGGAACTGCCTGCTATTACTTTTATTTTGAGCCGGGAGCAACAAGTTATGATGATATATTAAAAGCAATATTTATCGGCGTGATTTTAACTGCTACTTCTGTAAGTATCACAGTAGAAGCCCTTAGAGAAATGGGTAAGCTGGAAGGAAAAGTAGGCAGTGCAATCTTGGGAGCGGCTGTAATAGACGATATTATGGGTATAATAGTTCTCACTATAGTTACAAGCTTGAAAGACGAAAGTGTATCTATTATTCTCATTCTCGTAAAGATATTGATTTATATGATACTCATGCTTGCCCTTGGATATGTAATAATTAAATTTCGGGGAAAAATTGATGAAAACTTTGGAAGAAGAAGAATTACAACTTATATAGTAGCTCTATGCTTCATAGTAGCCTTTATTACCGAAACTTATTTTGGAATTGCCGATATTACAGGAGCATATCTGCTTGGTCTGTTTTTCTCACAGCACAAGGTAAAATCGGAAATTGCAAAGAAAATATCTGCTCCTTCCTATTTAATCTTCTCTCCGATTTTCTTTGCCAGCGTAGGTTTAAAAGTAGAACTTGAGGGACTTGACGGACAATTGATTACATTTTCTTTACTACTTCTGGCAGTGGCTGTTTTGAGTAAAATTATCGGCTGCGGTTTGGGAGCCAGAATTTGTGGATTCAGTGCAAAAGAATCGGTTCAGGTAGGTGTAGGTATGATTTCCAGAGGCGAGGTTGCATTGATTGTAGCGCAGAAGGGCTTTAATGTAGACCTGATAAGTGCAAACATGTTTCCTCCTGTAGTAATCGTGGTAATTGCAACTACCATTATAACGCCGATACTTTTGAAAAAACTAATGGCATAATGTGTTTTTCAGCAAGCTTAAATTAAAACCGAACATTTTTGTTCGGTTTTTAAATATGGTAATAAAAGGAGATTTTATTGTAGAAATAGAAAAATTAATATGGTAAAATAATTACATGACTGATTTAAAAGATAAAAAATTGTTCCTTTTGGACATGGACGGAACATTATATTTGGATGATAAACTTTTCCCAGGTGCTGCTGAATTCCTTGAGTCGGTTCAAAAAAAAGGCGGAAGATATATTTTCCTTACCAATAATTCCTCAAGAGGCGTAAAGCACTACATTGAAAAGATGTCAGGTCTTGGTATTCAAACCGAAAAAGATGATTTTATCACGTCTGTTGACGCCTTAATCGCCTTTTTACGTTTAAATTACGGTAAAGACGCCAGAAGAAAGAGAATTTACATCATGGGAACATCTTCGTTTAAATATCAGATGTCAGAAGAAGGCTTTAACATTACCGGCAAGCTGGAAGATAACATAGATGTGCTCATAATAGGTTTTGACAGAGAACTGACTTTCAGCAAACTGGAGGAAGCGTGCATTTTATTGGGGCGTGGGGTGGATTATCTTGCTACTAATCCGGACTGGGTATGCCCGACAAGCTATGGGTATGTGCCGGATTGCGGCTGTTTTGCTTGGATGCTTGAAAAAGCCACAGGCAGAAAGCCAAAGTTTATAGGTAAACCGGAACCTGACATGGCTCTGCTGGCTCTTAAAAAACTGGGATACCGGGCAGAAGACGCGCTTATAATAGGCGACAGACTGTATACGGATATAGCCTGTGGGAACAATGCGGGAATTGACACGGCGTTTGTCCTGTCCGGCGAGGGAACCTTAAATGATCTTGAGACGAGCGAAGCGAGGCCGACTTATATATTTGAAAATATAGAAAAAGTTTTGCAGGAGATTGGGAGGACAGATCAGTGAAACTGGATAATAAAAGAACAATTCTTATTGGATTTGCTTTTCTTGCTATAAGCGCATTCTGGCAGATGTATGATAATATCATACCCCTTATATTGAAGTATTTCTTCAATATCGGAGATACGTTGTCAGGGGTAATTATGGCTATGGATAATATATTTGCCCTGGTTATGCTGCCTATTTTCGGAGCATGGTCTGACAAAATAACTCATAAGAAAGGTAAGAGAACACCGTTTATATTCGTTGGAACTATTTTGGCGGTAATCTTTATGTTGATTTTACCGATAGCCGCCAATGCAAGAAATCTGGTTTTGTTTATAACTGCTCTGTTTATGACACTTATATCTATGAGCATTTACCGTTCGCCTGCCGTTTCTCTCATGCCGGATGTAACTCCTAAGCCGCTTAGGTCAAAAGGAAACGCTATAATTAACTTGATGGGCGCTGTAGGCATAATTGCGGCGCTGGGTTTAATTATGGCTCTGGTAGGCGATGGAGAAACTCCAGATTATATGCCGTTGTTCACGGCGATTGCCGTTATTATGGTTTTATCCCTGATAGTGCTTCTTTTTAAGGTCGACGAAAACAAGTTTGTCAGCGAGAGAATTGCTAAGGAAAAGGAATGGGGTATTGAAGATATTCCCGATGAAATAGATGAAAGCGGAAACGGCGCTTTGCCAAAACCTGTAAAACGCAGCTTAGTTTTCCTGCTGCTTTCGGTAGCTTTTTGGTATATGGCATATAATGCCGTTACAACTGCGTTTTCCAAGTATGCCATTCAGATGTGGGGCATGGAGGGCGGAGGCTTCGCCGGAGCTCTTATGGTTGCTTCGATCGGAGCGCTTATTTCGTTCATTCCTGTAGGCATAATATCCAGCAAGCTTGGACGTAAAAAGGTAATACTGTTTGGTGTAATTCTTCTGGCAGCAAGTTTCTTTGCAGCATTCTTGTTTAAAACACCTAACTTCGGTATAAATATCGTATTCTTGCTTGTAGGCGTGGCATGGGCTTCTATAAACGTAAATTCTTATCCAATGGTTGTGGAAATGTGCAAAGGAAGCGATATAGGTAAATTCACCGGAATGTATTATACTTTCTCCATGGCAGCGCAAGTATTTACACCGGTTTTGTCCGGCGCTTTCCTTGAACATGTAGGATATTGGACTTTATTTCCTTACGCCACTGTATTTTCCGCAGTAGCATTCTTTACGATGCTCGCCGTCAAGCACGGAGACAGTAAACCGGAAGCTCCTAAAGGTGCGCTTGAAGCATTCGATGTTGAAGATTAACATTGGAGTAATGTAAAAATAATGGTGGTATAATAAGGTTAAAGATTATAACAATGAAAATATAATGAAATTATAGTGGAAATATAATTAAACTATAATTATAAATAAAGAGGTTTAATATGGAAAAGAGAAAGAAATTAGATGAATTATTGAAATGGCGTTACGCCCACCGTGGTTTTCATCGTAAACCGGAGATACCCGAAAACTCGATGTCTGCCTTTAAGCAGGCGGTAGATGAAGGTTTTGGAATTGAACTCGATATACATCTGACCAAAGATAAAAAACTGGCCGTTATTCACGACTCCAGCCTTTGGAGAACCTGCGGAATTGACTTGTACATTGAAGAGATTACTCTTGAGGAAGCTCAAGTATATTTCCTTGAAAAGAGCGACGACGTTATTCCGGAACTAAAAGACGTCTTAGAAGCAGTAGGCGGAAAAGTTCCTTTAATAATTGAAGTTAAGCCGGTTGACGGAAACCACAGAGAGCTTGTGGATCTTTTGATGGAAAATCTCAAAGGATATAATGGATTATACTGTGTCGAGTCATTTAATCCGGGCGCTGTAGGATACTTGCGCAAAGCTTATCCTGATGTAATAAGAGGACAGCTCGCAGGATGTCTTAATAAAGATACCGAAGAAGAAGTCAAAAAAATTAAGCCGCATATAGATATAGATTGTGTGGAATATGCTGACACAGGGCTTGAGGGTACATTCATGGATGAAAGTCTTGCCGACGAAAGCGAAAGCGTACCTGCAATTTCATGGTGGCAGAATTTTATGCTTAAAAACTTATGGGTAAATGTGGAGAGCAGACCTGATTTTGTGGCATATCAATATGAAGATCGTGAAATGGAAGCCTTTAAGAATTATAAAGGAGCTAAATTCCTATGGACTATCAAGGAATATTCCGACTTAAAAATATGCGAAAAAATGGGCGCCGCACCTATTTTCGAGCAGTTTAATCCTAAAGATTATGAATAATAAAATATGACCGAAAAGGGGTCGTATTCGGCTGTAATATGAGTAAAAAATCCTGTATCTTAGTTCGAGATACAGGATTCTTTTTGTCCATTGCAATACAGCCGTTTTAGTTAATTGGATTTTATTTTTCTTCCTTAAGAAGATCTCTGATTTCCCTGAGCAGTTGAATATCCTCAGGAATAGGAGCAGGCTCAGGCTGCGGTGCGGGTTCTTCTTTCTTTTTTACGAATATACGATTGACGGCCTTCATAATCCAGAAGATAACCAGCGCTGTTAAAAGAAATATTATTACAGCCTGAATAAAGTTACCTATCATAAGAGCCGAGTCTCCCACAGTTATTTTAATGTTTGTAAAGTCAATACCTCCTATGATTATTCCAAGAATAGGTGTCAGTATGTCGTTTACAAGAGACGTAACAATTGCAGTAAATGCGCCGCCGATGATAATTCCTACGGCCATGCTCATTACGTCGCCTTTAGAAATAAAAGCCGTAAATTCTTCTAAAAATTTTTTCATAGTAGTTCAATCTCCTTTTCTATTCTATCCCATGGAAAACCAATAACGTTTTCCAAGCTTCCTTCAATATGATCTATATGTTTTGAAAAATAGCCTTGAATGGCATAAGCTCCGGCCTTATCGTAAGCTTCATCTGTGGTGAGATAATCCATGATTTCCTCGCGGCGGTAATCCTTAAAATATACTTTGGTGATTTCGGCAAATACTCTGATGCTCTTGGAACCGGCCGCTAAAAGCGCTACTCCGGTGATAACGTAATGATAGGTATTTCTCAGCTTGTCCAGCATACGTATACCATCATCTGAATTAGCAGGTTTTCCCATGATTTCTCCATCTTTATAGACTATGGTATCGGCTGCGATTATGATAGCAGGCTTATCGGATAATGTTGCTTGCGAGCAGCCACCTTTAGTTGATTCAGCTTCAAGCGATATGTTCTCAGGCGTGATAGACTCATCTGGTGTGGATATTCCTGAAAGAGAATTCAGATAAATTTTTTCTGCCGCCTGTGCTTTCTTTAAAGCTAAAAACATTGGTGTCTCACACATACCGGACTTTGGCGGAATGTTTTCTGAAATATCGGCGGGAATTATAATAGGATGGATACCGTGAGATTTCATCATTTCAATGCGCCTTGGAGACCCGGAAGCCAAAATAATTTTTTTATTTTTTAGCATGATTTTCCTCCGGAATCAATCTTTGCTGTTAAATTTAAACCATTAAATATTATGACATATTTTCGGACAAATGGAAAGAATAAAAATATAAAAAATAATAGCCAAACAATTATATGTTTTTGTTGCAGACGGAGCAGAGTTAAAGGAGGAATATAATATGACACTGCAAATAAGTGCAGAAAAAAATAAACAACAGGAAAAAAAGAAGAAGGAAATTGCCAAGGCGTACGGCAAATATGCAAAACAGTTTACTCCAAAACCGAAGTATTTCAGCAATTGTCTGAAAGCCTTTATCTGCGGAGGACTGATTTGCACAATAGCTTTGGCGGTACAGAATTATCTGATGAATTCCATGAACCTTTCAAAAGAAGATGCAGGCGTCTTCGTTACTATTGGATTGGTTATGCTTGCACAGCTTTTGACAGGCCTTGGTGTTTTCGACGTTATTGCAAAATTTGCCGGAGCCGGAGTTATCGTACCTATCACAGGATTTGCCAATTCTATGGTAGCTCCTGCTATCGAATATAAAAAAGAAGGACCTGTGCTTGGCGTAGGCGCCAAATTGTTCAGTGTAGCGGGACCGGTGCTTGTGTGCAGCATAACCGCTTCAACCGTGGTAGGCATAATTTACTGGTTCATGGAAAAATAGGAGGCATGAGATGGCAAATAAAAAAATAGGAGCGCAGACAGTACAATTTACAGAGAAACCTTTCCTTATAGGGCGAGGTAACATCGTTGGAAAGAAAGAGGGAGAAGGACCTCTGGCAGAATGTTTTGATGAAATTCTTGAAGATGATATGTTCGGAGAAAAATCATGGGAAAAAGCTGAGTGCAAAATGCTTGAGAACGCTATGGAAAGAGCTATGAAAAGAGCCCAGATGGCTAAAGACAATATAGACATAATGCTGAGCGGCGACTTGATAAATCAACTGATGACGTCTTCATTTGCGGCACGTGACCTGCACATACCTTTTTTTGGACTCTACGGGGCATGTTCTACCATGACGGAATCTCTGGTAGTAGGCTCAATGCTTATTGACGGCGGTTTCGCACAAAACATTCTGGCATCAGCATCCAGCCACTTCTGCACAGCAGAAAGACAATTCAGAATGCCGGTAGAACATGGAAATCAGCGGCCAATGTCGGCGCAGTGGACTGCAACAGCAGCAGGGGCGGTAGTGCTTTCAGAAAAACCGTTTAATATGACAAAGGGGACTAAAGTTATACGTGCTACAGACGCCACTGTAGGAAAGGTTATAGATGCAGGTATCAAAGATGCAAACCAAATGGGAGCTGCTATGGCTCCGGCAGCAGTAGATACACTTTTGAATCATTTGCAGGATACAGGCAGAAAAATTGATTATTACGATTTGGTAGTAACCGGAGACCTTGGATATATAGGTAAGGATATAATGGTAGATTTACTCATAGATGCAGGACTTGACAAGAATAAAGTATATTCTCATTATGATGACTGCGGAACTATGCTTTTCAGCAAAGATCAGGATGTTCACGGCGGAGGAAGCGGCTGCGGATGTTCGGCGGTAGTCTTTACGGGAAGTCTGATGAAAAAAATGGAAGAAGGAAAGTTAAAGCGTATACTGCTCATGTCTACAGGTGCATTGCTTTCAACGATTTCACCGTTTCAAGGTGAAAGTATTCCGGGCATAGCCCACGCGATAGCATTGGAGGTGGAATAGATGGATTATGTATGGGCATTTGTAATAGGCGGCATTATATGCGTAATAGGACAAATTTTAATGGACACAACCACTTTAACAGCGCCAAGAATTCTGGTGATTTTTGTAATGCTGGGTGTTGTGCTTCAGGCGCTGAATTTATATCAGCCAATAGTTGATTTGGCAGGAAACGGAGCTACCGTGCCACTTCCGGGGTTTGGATACGGTTTAGCCAAAGGAGCTATGGAAGGCGCAAAAAAAGGATTTTTGGATGCGGTCACAGGTCCTTTAACTTCCACAGCGGCAGGTATAGGGATAGCGATTTCCTTTGGATATATAATTTCTCTTATTTTTACTCCAAAATCTCCTAAACGATAATTTGATTGCCTTACCTTGAACGAGTATGGATAACTAAACGTTTAAGAATAAAAATTTTCTTGACATTTGTTTTAGCTAAAAATCAGCAATAAGATATGTCTTGACGAGAGGTTATAAAAATGGTAAAATATACCAAAATGATGTGAGGCAGCATTATGGAGAGATTGGTGATTTATGCAATCGCGATTACAAATATAATAATCGGCTTTATTATATTTTACAGAAAACCTTCGCCTTTCGGTTCGAGGCATTACGATAAAAGAAAATAACTATTGATGAAACAAGTGGGTACTGTTTTGCATTTTCATTTTGCATATGAAACAGTACCTATTATTATTTATGAGACTCATATTATGAGACTCATACTATATTGATTTTCACATTTAAATTTTCGCATTTATGGCAACATTATGTGGGCTTTTTATCACTAAAAACTTGATTTTAGGTATGTAAAAGAGTAAATGCTTGACATTGCCAGCCAGCCGCCAACACCACAGTTATAATTGAAACCAATGGGCATTTTGCCTAAAAGCGTGAAAATATGCAAAAAACACCCAAGACATTTACAAAAAGCTAATTATGTGTTAAATTACAATCCCGTTTTCAACACTTGTAGAATGCAAAAGAGCGTATACCCTAGTAATTGCA
>CAZYWO010000036.1:0-17021 GCA_964651095.1 uncultured Oscillospiraceae bacterium
ACATCATGGCTGACTTCTCATCTTTTTTTGGTTCACATCATTTTAGCACATACACCATTGAAGAACGTCTTCTAAAATTCTGTAAAGGTTATATTCTCCAATTCTGCATATAGTTTTCTCCGCACATATTATACTTTCTCTGCATACTATAAAATAGTTTGCGGAGATTAAAATAAAATTCTGCATGGAATACGGAGGAAAGATATGCCACTGGATACCAGAGAATTATTTGCTCGGCTTATTCAATGTGAAGCCGGCGGAGAAGGCGATGACGGGATGAGAGCTGTTGCAACGGTAATTATGAACAGAGCCACAGCTACCGAAGGAGAGTTCTCACGAATAAACAACGGCGGCGATGTACGTGCCGTAATCACACAGCCCGGACAGTTCGTATGTATGAGAGAAAGCGTAAGCGGCAGATACAATCCACAGAACGTCTACAATATGACGCCTGAGGACATACATTATGAAATTGTTGATTGGGCAATGTCAGGCGGCAGGCTATTTGGCATAGATAATGCACTCTTTTTCTTCAATCCGTACAGTGATACATGTCCTACATATTTTCCAACCAATGTGGGCGTAATTCATAATCGTATCGGAGATCATTGCTTCTATGTTCCTACCAGCCGCTATCCGGATACCTAAAGGTATCTTAAATATTTCAATCTTAAAATCAGGAGGTTTTATTTATGGCACCATGTTGCACAAATACTGTAACACCTACAATGATAAAGAAAGGTCAGATGCAAATTGGCGATAAAATTCAAATTGATGATAATTACGAAGATGTTTTAGTGTCTTCCCAGGATGAATATCTCGGAAGCGAGGCAGAAACAATTAATGTTCAAGCTCCTGTATACGGAAGTTCACAGTCAGAGGTAAGTGAATCGGCTGATACGCAGGTTCAGGAAACTATCCAGCAGTCTGTACAGATGCCGCAGCAATTCCAGCAGCCTGCTCAGATGCCCCAGCAATTCCAGCAGCCTGCTCAGATGCCTCAGCAGTTCCAGCAGCCTGCTCAGATGCCCCAGCAGTTCCAGCAGCCTCAAATGCAGCAGCAGACTCAACCTCAATCACAACAAATGCAGCAGATTCCCAATACCCAAAGTAATATGAGAGATGGTTTATTTACACTTTCTTCTATATCTGAATCTATAACAGAACCGCTTACATACTCGCAGATGACGCCTTATATGAACCACGTATCCACATCTCCGTCTCAAACAGGGCCTAACATTACAATACCTCAAACTCCTATGACTACAGAAAATTACGAAGAAACAATAGATACAAATGACGTTCAAGCCTATGTTGGTTTCTTAAGAACACAAATAGGTCGCTACATGAGAATTGAGCAGCTTATTGGATCCAATCTCATTGAGGATAGATTTGGTTTCCTAGTAGGCGTAGGTTCAAATTTCATAATTCTTCAGGAAATAACATCGGGAAATATAATGGTAATCGACTTGTTCTCAATCAGATTTACATATATATATTATTCAGAACCTGTATTTCCTCGCCTATAATCGCTAAAAAATCATTACGCAAAACTTCCGCCTGTCAAAAGGCGGAAGTTTTTTCTTAGTATTACAGAACATGCCGGCTAAATCTCAAACTACTCCAATTCATTTTTTACATCAATTTCCCGTTCTAATACAAAAATCCAAAAGCGTCGAGAATTACATTCACCGTTTCTTCCGGCGACATATCGTTAATGTCTATTTCCACATCGCACCAGCTTCTGTAAAGCGGCAGACGCTCCTTATACAGCCTTTCCAGCGGATTCTTCTGGCTAAGTGGCCTTCCCTCCACAGAAAGATTCGTAATGTCTCTGTTCAGAAAAACGATAAAACTGTTTTCTGCCAGCGGATAGTAATTTTCCTCCCGTTTGATGATGCCTCCGCCGCAGGAAATAATCGCACCCGTAGCCGATGAAAGCTTCATGCAGGCTTCGCTTTCCAAATCGCGGAAATAATATTCCCCCTCTTGGGTGAAAATATCGGGAATTTGGCGGCCGTCTCTTTCAACAATCATGGCGTCGGTATCGTAAACCGGGCGATCAAGGATTTTTGCCAAAATATTGCCTACAGTGGTCTTCCCCACACCCGGCATACCGATAAGCATAATGTTTTGCTTTTCTGTTCTGATTTTATCTATTATTGCAGAAACGATTTCGTCACGATTCTCCACAACTTGATCCATGAAGAGCATGGCAGAATACATAGCTTGTGAAACCAGCATTTCAAGCCCCGAAATCGGCTCTATAGACGATTTTTTCGCTTGGCACAGCAAGTTTGTTCTAAGTGGGTTATAAATTAAATCTACGGCAAATTTCAGTTTCGGGAAAGTCCCCGGATAAACCAGTGTTTGCCCCGTATTTGGGTACATTCCAACCGGTGTGGTATTGATAAGTACGTCAGCGTCTTTGTGATCCGCCAAATCGGAAAACTTCACTTCCCCACGCCGGCTCATAACCACAATTTCCTTTGCGCCCATGTCTTCAAGAACTTGCTGCACGGCTTTAGATGCTCCGCCTGCGCCAAGAATCAAACATTTTGATTCGCACACCGGCACATTGGCTGTATCTAAGGTTTGCATGAAACCGTAATAGTCGGTATTATATCCCACCAACATTCCATCTTGGCGCACTATGGTGTTGACCGCGCCGATATCAGCGGCTTCATCGGAAAGTTTGTCAAGATATTTTATTACTTCTTCTTTATATGGAACAGTAACATTCAGCCCTGACCAGCTATCTCCTTTTAGGAAATCTTCCAGTTCTTCAGGTTCTTTTTCAAATAAAATATATTCATAAGGCGCTCCTGCTGCTTCGCCTATCGCTCTATGTATTTCCGGACTGAAACTGTGTCCCAGTTTTCTGCCGAGCAAGCCAAAGGGTTTGTCCGACATGCTTGCAAAATTTATCTCGCTCATTACTTCTTGCTCCTTTTTGCTTTATTTTAGAGGCTCACTTTTTGAAGCCCGCCTTTTTTAATCTTTTTTTATTTAATATAATTGTATCACACCTAAGATTAATTGTCATTAAAATTCATGTGTTCCATAAAATGTAAGCCAATATGCCATCATCAAAATGTAATCAATGCTCATCCATAAAAAAGAACCGGCCTATGCCATTCCTTCGTCTTCAAGCATCCTATATCCGACGCCAAGCTCGGTGAAAATATATTTAGGTTCACCTGGGTTTGCTTCCAATTTACGCCTTATATTAGCCATATTTACTCTTAAAATTCTGTTATTATCATCTGCATAAGGCCCCCAAACCTGATTAATCAATGTATCATAGGTCATAACCTTTCCTGAATTTTGTGCAAGCAGCGAAACTATCTTGTATTCCACTCTTGTCAAATGAACTTCGCGTTCATCAAGAGTTACCAATCTTTTGTCAAAATCAATTACAAGGCCCTCTGCTGAATAAGGTCTTAAACTGTTTGTATTATCATCTACAATTTTATTATTATGTCTTATTGCAGTACGTATCCTGGCCAAAAGCTCACCTGTGCCGAAAGGTTTTGTAATATAGTCGTCAGCTCCTGCATCTAATGCAACAACTTTTTCCTTTTCTTGGGTTCTTGCTGAAATTACTATAATCGGAAGACTTGACCATTCTCTCGTCTTCTTTATGATCTCAATTCCGTCCATATCAGGTAAACCAAGGTCGAGCAATACCACATCGGGAAGCGAAGAAGTAATTCTGGAAAGTCCGTCTTTGCCATTGGAGGCGGAAATTACTTTATACTCGCTGCTTGTAAGAGTTTTGCTTATAAAATCACAAATACTCTTTTCATCTTCTATTATTAAAACCGATACTCTCTGATACATTCTATTCCTCCGTTTCCTTTGGCAGAGAAAATATAAACTCTGCTCCGTTTGGATGATTCTTTGCCTTTATTTGACCATCATGGGCTAAAATTATAGTTTTGCAAATCGAAAGTCCTATACCCATGCCCTTGTAACTGTCCGATTTAGCGTTGCTGTTTTCCTGTCTATAGCTTTCTCCGTCGAATATAGTCTCAAGTCTTTCTTCATCAATACCTACGCCATAATCGCGGATACGGACATAAACGTATTTTTTATCCTCCTCAATAGTCAGTTTTAAGGGTTTAATACTTTTTGAGTGGAGCTGAGCATTTTGGAGAATGTTAATGATTACCTGCTGTATCAGCATAGCGTCCATCATTGCCATGATATCTTCTTCTGCAACTTTAACGCTTACCTCAGCGTCAGGAAAACGTTTTTTAAATTGAATAACTGCTGCCGAAACTACTTCGTCAACCGATTCCAGTTCCTTGTTAACTGAAGCTGTATCGTTATCGATTCGAGTTACCGATAAAAGATTCTCTACCATATTCAACAGCCAGTTGGCATCGTTATTCACATATCGAATTAAATCGCGTTTTTCATCGCCTGTGAGCTTATCCTCCATTTCCAAATAGGATGCACTGTTGCCTATAATTCCTGTAAGCGGTGTTCTTAAATCATGGGAAACTGCACGAAGCAAATTGGCACGCATCTTTTCTTTTTGCGCCTCCATCAAAGCCTTTTCCTGTTTCGCAAGTTCTTTTTCCTGCTGCAAAAGTCTGCGGGACTGCTCTTTCATATTGGTACTCATCGCTGATGTAATAATTCCTATCACAAACATTCCTATGAAAGTCATCTGATATCCTTCAAGAGTAAAGTTAAAGTCGCCGTAAGGATACGTGAAAAAGAAATTTACGCTTAATACGCTGACTATCGCAAATAGCATTCCGTAGATGTAACCCTCTGTATATCTGGTGATTATAAACACACCCAAGGTGTACAGCATTGCAATATTCAAAGTGGGGTCTGATGCCGTTTCTTTAAAGAAGAAAGATGCCACTGTTGCCACTGTAAATACGCTTAAAGAAATCATAAAATCTCTTTTATGAATTCCAACCAGTTCTTCTTTAGTAAGAAAAGCGTCTGTTGGGGAGGCTTCCTCATTAGAATTGTCCATATTGGACATGTTTTTATTGGAATCGCCGTCGTTATTAAAATTTTTTTTTATAAAAGGCAAAGTTTTCATCAAAACCCCTCCATTATTATCATATAACAAAAAGCCGTTAAAATACTGTTTAGTTTTAGATATTATAATAATAGTAAAAAGATCGGCTATTTTCAAGGATTATTTCGTACTGTCTTCATGATTTCGGGCTTTTCTCACCAAAATGAAAGATTTATCATAGAATGAAATATATCAATGTGGAAGGAGTAATATTTTGATTAGAGAACCCTATATCGGCATGCCTATCGTCATAGGCACCCGGCAGGCATCTTGTGGATCCTGCAACAATAATATGCCGCAGCGACCTATGCCGGACGCATCAACTAATGATACTGAATCTAATAACAATATGAATAATATGGATAACATGGGCAGCATGAATAACATGAATAACATGAATAACATGGACAGCATGGATAACATGGATAACATGGATAACATGGATAACATGAATAACATGAACAGTAATTCAGGTTCAGGCGCCGGCAATATGGGCTGCGGTCCTCTTGGGGATGTGCCCCAATTGAACTGGCAGGGAGGCAGCGCAGGCAATGCCAGCGGATTCGACGCTATGTATCTTGGAAGTCTTCCTTTGGCAAGTTCCTATGTACCTTTCCAGCAATGGAAAACCACTTATACCCTTGAAGGCGCTCTCCAGCGCGGTACTATTTTTCCAGAATTGGATTTACCTTTTAAAGGGGGTATGCAATAATGAACAGAAACGAATTGATGAGCAAAATTCAGCAAACAGGTTTTGCGCTTTACGATACTAATCTGTTTTTAGATTCCCACCCGACATGCCAGATAGCCCTTGATTTCTTTGCGGAAAATCAAAAATTATATAATCAGTATATGGCAGAATATGAAAGAAATTTTGGCCCGTTAAGAGCTTTCGACACAGACACAAGCAACGGCTGGACTTGGATTCAAGGTCCATGGCCTTGGGAATTGGAGGCATAGTATGTGGATATATGAAAAACGTTTAGAATACCCTATAAAAATCAAGAACCCTAATCCGGCTCTGGCAAAGTTTATAATTTCCCAGTATGGAGGTCCACACGGCGAACTTGGCGCTTCCCTGCGTTACTTGTCGCAGAGAGTGTCAATGCCTTATCGCGATGTCGCCGGAATTTTAACTGATGTGGGCACAGAAGAACTGGCACATCTGGAAATGATTACAGCCATAGTTCATCAGCTCACAAGAAATATGACTATGGAACAAATCAAAGAGGCAGGTTTTGAAGAATATTTCGTAGACCATACCGCAGGCGTATACCCTCAGGCAGCATCCGGAACACCTTTCAGCGCTTCTACTTTCGCTGTTACAGGCGACCCCCTTGCTGACATTAACGAGGATATGGCAGCAGAACAAAAAGCACGTCTGACTTACGATAATATTTTACGCATGGCAGACGACCCTGATGTAATTGATCCTATTCGCTTCCTTCGTGAACGTGAAATCGTGCATTTTCAAAGATTCGGAGAGGCTCAGCGCCTAATCCAAGACAGACTTGACAGCAGAAACTTCTATGCTTTCAATCCGGCCTTTGATATGAAATAGTTTAAAATTTTTTCCCTATTCTATTCAAGACCCACGCTATCTTATGCGTGGGTTTTTGTTGCGCCGAGCGTGAAAGTTCCAAATGTATTGTTGAAATAAAATAGGGTTTGAAATGAAAATGATTGTCTTAAACATTTTATTCCAAACCCAAAGCATTAAATATCATCCAGAAAGTATATTTTCTGCAAATTCGGCCGCCCTGTTCTTAATTCCGTCCAGCTTCATTATTGCATATGGATCATTGGCTGTTTCAATCAATGCAAATCTGCCGGGCAAGATAAAGTTCTTATTCATGTTCATAGCGCCCATAATCTGCTGCGCCACAATATCTCCGCCGCTATATCCTGAAACTACTATGGCATAAATCCGCTTACGGCTGAAATCATTAGTTCGGAAAACTGCCGTCAGACGATTGATAAACGCCATGATATTTGCGCTGACAGCATCATTGTAGTTAGGGCATATAAGCACTAAAATATCACACTTTAAAATTGCAGGATAAACCTTCTCAACCATAACTCCGCCGTAAAAGCAGTTTGAATTTTCTCCAAAATGGAGACATTCTTCATATTTACAGCCCCGGCAATCCCAAATCTGACCGTTTTGTATGGAAATTTCTTCGATGTGGATCAACCCTTCCATATTAGAAGCGACTTCTTCCCACAAACGCAGACTGTTGGATGTTTTTCTGCTGCTGGCGTGAACTGCAAGAACATAAGGTTTACCTTTTGTCTTTTCCCCATCCGCCGAAAAATTCACCATCCTTTCAACAAGGGATATGCAGCTTTTCACATAAGCGCCTTGTCTGTCGGTATTCCAATTTTTTGCGATAACGTCAAGGTTACTCAAACTGCCTGTAGCCTCCACAAGAGGTTTTCCCGGAAAGCTGCATCCCGCCATATTGGCGGCAAAAGCCAGCCTTCTTCCTAAATCTTTAGTATACAGTTCGCCGTAACCGTCTATTATAATACCTCCTACTGACCCGTCAAGGGCATTTCCGCAGGAGTTAATATATTTAAGCAGACGATAGGCCTCCAAATTTACCCCGCTTTCGTCAAGCTCAACTGCAAATAGAAGTTTTTCACCTTTAAGGAGTCCTGCTTCTGACGCCCGGCGAAATTGCTCTGCCGTTTGGAGCTTCACTATATGGCAGGACAGCTCCTCCGCTCTTATAAGACTTTGCTGAATGACCGTCTCCATGCGGCCGCGTGGATTTTCCGCAGATATTTTAATCAAATAAAACCTCATCAACGATCACCACCACTAAATAAGTTCGCACAAATTTCTGTATGCGAGCTCAATTCTTTCATATAACTCCTGAGGCAACGGCAGATCCTCGATTACTACTTTATCTGCCTCTATTTTATTCTTTATTCCTAGGAAAGCTCCTTTTTTGCCCTCTCCCAAGTACACGGAACTATAATGCCACGCCCCGGTTAAACTGAGAAGCAGTGATATTGCCCCTGAAGAAAACGCAGGTGCAAGGTAAGGTTTAAATCCCAGCTCACGCACTTTAAGATTGGCTTCCACTGTCAGCTTGGTGAGCCGGCGTGAAAGTTCGTCATTGTAATTTTCGATGCTGTTGGCAATTACCAAGTCCCCTCCGTGGGGACCGAAGGCACGGCCTTCCGTCAGATATGCAGCGAATCTTCGGTCTTTTGATGCAAAATATTCAGCCCGTTTGTTCATCACTCCTAAACCATAGCCGCGAATTTGGGCAGGTTCGAGTTCAGAAGATAAAAGCACAGCCTTGCAAAGAGGGTCTACAGGGTCTGAAACTACAGCAAATATACCTTCAAAGCCAGCCTTCTTAGCCATCTCCCCGTAATGTGAAGCGATCTTAGCGTTCGCTTCAAGTTGCATCATTCGCACATCGCCTTCAACTCCTATAGGTGGAATTGATTTGCTGGCACAGAAAATAAACATGTCACAGTCAAATAATTTATCCTCTGTCAGCGCAACCACCTCAGGCAGATTTCTTTCTCCAAAAGGCCAGCCGATCTGGTTCATTTCCATCTCATAACGAGCCATCATATTTTCATTAACGTCGAATATACCTATTTGGCGTATTATTTCGCCGCCCAATGTCTTAAGTCCAAGCAGAAGGCTTGCCCCAACATCGCCCAACGCCAGAAGATTTACCCGATAACCCGTGTACTTTAGCGGATTTGGAAGCTTAAGGGCATCTCTGCAAGGAGACAATTCAAGCACGCTGCGAAAATTGCTTTTTAATTTATTTTCATCTATCATTTAAACATCTTCCTCATTCTGGTAAGTCTCTCAATATCTCTTTCCACATAAGCCGAAGCGGCCACGTTCTCATCGTATTTTACGTTTTCTCCCACATCAGGCCGTTTAGGATCGGTAATTACCTCGCCTATACGCTTTAACGTCAGTTTCTGCTCAAACTCGTTCTGATATTCTTCTTCAAGAGCTTTAAGAATATCTCTGGCGTTTTCCAGACAAGTCATAGAATAGTCGTATAAGTTCTTTCCCGATATTTCATTTCCGAAGAAAGTAGGTACGGCGTATGGAAGCACCAAGTTCAAAGAAGGAATCCTTACCTGACTTTCTACAGTCACATCTTTATTCTTCATGCTGTCGCCGCCTATATAGGGGTAAATAGCTGTTTCGTCAAGCCAGCATTTAAGGTTAGGCAGAAAATATGCGCTGTCCACACTGCGTTCCTTGATCGTCATAAGATCCCGTCCGCGGCCTGTCTGCACACCTACTACCGTGTCCACCACTTCCACCTGATTCTCCTTTAATATCGGATCGATTTCTTTCATGCGATAGCCTTTGTGAAGCAAATCATCGACTAAAATAACCGGTCGGTTAAAAGATTTAATGGTTTTCACCTGATTTTGAATGGTGGAATAAAAACTGCTTTCCTCAATGGTAAAGTTGGAAGCGTCTTTGGAAAAATATTTTTCCGTATGAAGCGCTTTTGTCACCGTATTAGGCACGGCAACTCCCTCGAGAACCTTGCCAAAAGGCACCACCATATAAGGGCCGTAATTCTTTTCCACCGACGGCACCGGCGAAACACCGTTAAGTCTGGTAATAAGCTGTATGATTTTATGGTGCATTATACTTGAGTTATAAGAAAGAATCACTTCTCCCGGATAAATCGACGTAAGCACTGCCAGAAGTCTGTTATGGGCTTCTTCCACGGCTTTCAAAACTTTTTTATTCTTGCTGAGAGGGCTCTTTACAATCGTGTCCACATTTTTGAATACGATGACAGGCGAGCGCATGTCCACCGCGTAAATCGGTCTGGTTTCCTTCGGAGCAATATTCACGAAGCCCTGCTTTTCTATAATTTTAATAGTGCGCTCTTTAAGTCCCGACACATCGCACGGGTGGTAAACTACGTAGGTATAATCCCTTGCCAAAAGCTCTGACAGTACTTCAACAAGAATAGTCTGCCCCAGACCTGCTATTTTGCTCTTTTGGCTGAAATAAAGTCCTCCAATAACCGCGATTGCCCCAGCCGCCTTGCTTCTGATATATGCTGCTATATCTTGATCGCCGAAAGTGTTTAATAAATCAATACTGTCCAATCGGTTTACTGCCGCTACTGCTACTATGCAATCTTCCTGAGCGCCGTCTCTTATAACTACAGTATTTATATCCTCTCTGTTCAGGTACGCAGAAATTACATCAATATCATATTCATGTTTTAAAAGTTCTTCTTCAATATCCTTTATAATCTCGCTGCCGCGGCTGCCATATTCCTCCAGCTTAATATCCCGTGCCTGCAAAATATATTTGTAAGCAGGTTCTCTCAAGTAAAGCCCTCTGTCGAATATATAATTCTGAGCAACCGGATCAATCAAGTTTGAAATATCACGGTTAGAGTCAATGTTTTCTCTTATCCTTGTTGAACTGATGTCCTCATAATATTCCTCAAGGTGGAGATTTATAATATTTCCAGTTACAGGATATCGTTTCCTTCCTGCTGCTCCGTCTCGTTTTTCATCGGAGCTTCGCTTGAATACAATATGATTCATTGAATGAATGGAATTCTCCACAGGTTCTGCCCTGTAGCAAGAAGCGTTTTCTATAACATCACTTCCCGCAACAAAATACAGCTCTTTTCCCTTAAAGATTTCCTTAAGTCTGGCTAAGTCTTTTGGATTAGCTATGTTTACGGGAATATCGTCAGGAAATACATAAATATTTTCCTCGTCTGCAACCGACATATTAAGAATTCTGCGTCGCTGCAAACGCGGCTGAGTTTTCTTCGACCAGCTAAATTCGTCAAGAGCAAGGTAAACTTCATAGCCGAGATCGCGTATTTCAGTGGCAATAGCTTTATGGCTAAGACTAAACGGGTCAAATGTTCCGGGGAAGAAAGCAATCTTATTGATATCAGGAATGTTGAAATTGCCTGCCTCTAGCTCGTACTGGCATATAAAACGATAAATCTGATTCAGCACGGCTGCATTGTTAAAAAAATCCAGTTCTCTCTCTCTGCGGCTGTTATAGAGAGTCAAAACCTTTTTTCCGCAGTGGGAGAAAATTTGATATTTATCAGTTAAGTCCAGCTTATCCGAGCCGAATATATGCATACCTATAGCCCACAAAGCCTCCTGACTTATTATATTATTATAATTGGCAAAGCCTCGCACGATAAGGTTCACCAATTTATACTTCCTGTTTTCAGTAGCTTCCCATGTCTCTTCGTTTCCGAAAAGAGTTCTGTATACTTTGTAGTTTTCCATGACAACGCCAAAGGTATGAAGTACTGCGGAAGCCACCTGCTCGTTGGTTGCCTCAAGAAATTTTTCCAAATCGGAAATCAACTCGTCAAGCTCTCTTGGAGGCAGATGAAGCATTATGACTCCCAGATAGTTAGGAATATATTTTGAAAACTGGTAATCGCCTATTTCCAGTCCCTTGCCAAGTTCCACGGCTATTTCATTTCGCTGCTCTAAAGGCATACTGTCAATTATGGAAATCAGCGCGTCTCCTGCTCCCTTACGTACTGTAACCGTTTCGCTTACCTTTACAAGATTGCCAAGATGAGTGGCTACATGCAAAGCTTGCCCTTCTTCTACGTGTTCATCAAGGGATTGAAGCATCAATTCTATGTTGGCAATCTTAATAGGCCAAGGAGTCCTTGCTTTTAAATTGTCTCGATACATTTCGGACAAAACCTCTTTAGAAAGTTTCTCGCTTGGATCCAAGCCCAAGCACTTTTTAAGCTCCCTTCGATATTTAGTTCTGCTGCCTTCTTTATCATAGTGATATTTGACGCCAATCGACGCAACTTTAAGTCCCGCGTCTTCCTCCTCAAAAATTCTTTCCGCGAAAGCGACAAATTCGGCAATCTGCTTCGGCTGACAGCTTTCAGGGCTTATAACCACCGCTGTGCGGAGCAGGGCCTCTTTATTCTGAAACGTAAGCTCATCCTTTTTATACCATTTAAGCAAAGCATCTATATATTTACTTTGCATTTTCTCCGAGCAATTATTTAAAAGCCCCAAGACCACGCTTTTAAGACAGTTTTCCATCCATTTTTTATGTTGGTCTGTCAATTTATAATCCGGTATCAGAATATTTTCCAGCGTTTCTTCCCAAAGGGACATGTTGGTTATTTTTTTCTCCGGCAAGTTAACTCCCGCCGGCAGTTCTTTTTTATATTCTTCGTTAAATCGGGCGATAAGCTGACCGATGATCTCTCCCGCTTGATTTCTTATATCGCTTTCTCTGTGAACCAGAAGTTCAATCAAAAATCTCAAAGTGAGCTGCTTCTGTTTTTCGGTCATATAAGTGGAGTATTCTCCTAAAATAGAAATATATGTTCTTAAATTTTTCCATTTGGTTTCACTTCGAGCTGTCTCAAGCAGACTGCTGAATTCTTCTTCCTGATAGAACTTGTTCATCAAACGAATATTATGGTCTACAGCCTGATATTTAAACTCTTTTACAACCTGATTGTTTCTTAAAAGGGAAATATCTTTTTTAGGAGCAGGCTTAGGTGAGTTTGACCGCGGCGCAGGTTTTTCAGGCAAGTTCACATTTACTCCCAGATTTATCATGTATTCTTCAAAATCTTTAAGTTTGTTATAAACCTTTCTGTAGCGCAGCTCTTTTGCTTCATCCACGTTATCCAGTTTATCTAAAATAACCTGAAATGAGTCGGCAAGAGAGTAGAAATGTACTATTTCCTCACCATTGGCAAGTCTGCCGCTCTTAACCCGAAAGTCAGCGTAAATCAGCAGCAGCGACTCCACGGAAAGATTTTCAAGCTCCAAATCCCATGTGGAATGATTGGCTGCAATATGGGCAATCATCGGCATGTTCAAACGATTAAGGCAAATATCCGTATAGTAATAATGAAGATACGGAATTCTACGTTCCTCACCCTTTTTACATCCGTATTTACCTATATCGTGGCTGGCAGCAGCGCCTGATACTAACCCCAAATCTACAGGAACTTTCAAGCGGTCAAGCTGATATGCCGCATGCATTGCAACGTAATGAACTCCTGCAATGTGCCCCAGTGTATTAAATGGAGTGATTTCAATGCCTATGCGCATAAATTCATACACATAGTTCATTTTTGAAAGGCGAATAAAGCGCAAATATTCCTGATTGTACCCACCCTTAATTATTTCTTCCTGAGAAAGAAACATCATATCCAAAGTAGGATCAAAAGGCAAGTAGTTTTGCTCGTACTTGTGTAAAGCTCTCAAGAGTTGAAGCAAGAAAAGTCTGCCCCGTGCATATTTATCTGCTTCATCATCACTGATAGTTTGTTTTTCAGGAAAAAGTCTGCCAAGCACGTATTGATATGCGTGATTTAGCCAGTCTGTACAATGGACTCCGCCAATCCTCATCAAAGATGATTCCGAAATTGCGACCACCTTTTTTACAGAGAAACGTCCTTTATCATTTGTTTCAGCCAAAAGCATTTCCGCAAGCTTTTTCCAGTTTTCAGATTCCAGAAAGTTCAGCATTTCCTCTTCATTCATTTCCATATTCTTTAGGAAAGGTTTTTCAGTCATCGCCTCACGGATTTGCATATAAAGCATTAAACTCTTATTCATAGTTTGCTCCCGTCGTTATTTTTTTCACTTGTCTGTATTTTATCACAGCTCAAGATTGTTAGCAAATTAAATGGCCAATAAATTGCAGCGTTTGTGTGCAGTGAAAAATAATAAGCAATAAAAAAGCCGTTTCATTACCAATCTAGGTTCTCTATGAATACGGCTGTTTACGAGGATAATAGAATTTCTTGATGTTGTCCCAGTGTATGTTTCCCAAATTCAAACTGCGCGACATTTCTTCAAGCAATTTGAGATGTTTATCGCTGATTCTCTCAATACATCTATGGTCTGCTCCGGCAGTTTCAGATGTTTGCGACATCTCGCTTAGAAACTCGCGATAAGCTTCTCTTACGTTCTTATCTTTATAGAAAAAGACATCTACCGAATTAAGAGCGCGCACATTTTCTTCAGTATCTATTTTGTGCCTGCATGCCATCAATGTCTGAAAAATATTCAATTTTTTATTGTAGCGTTCCATATGCTTCTGCCAGAGGATTGTAACGACTGAAGCCATCATCCCTGAAATCAGGGCTGTACAGACTACAAGGATTCCTTCTCTCATATCTTTTCCTTCTTTTATAATGTACAAACCCATCAATGACATAATTTAAGCAGCACGGTGGGTGGAAGAAAATGTGCGTCTCGACACCTTTCGACATTATTTTAGCACATTTTTCCAATCAAAATATATTATTTTGGAACAGTTTGTTACAATTTACGGCCTATTGTTCCTTACAAAATGAAATCCCGAAGCTAAAACTCCGGGATTTGGCATGAAACGAATACCACATATAACATATTTTAAAACTTTCCCGTGCCGAGTTCCGATATACTGTGAAACTCATATCCTTTCGCCTTCCAGCCCTGTATCAGCTCGCCCAAAATCTGACTATTGGTCTTAGAAGTGCTGTGCAGAAGCACAATTGCGCCGGGATGTATTCTTTTATTCAATATATTTAAAGCTTCCTCTCTGGTAGGCTGGTCATTTTCCAGCCAATCTACATAAGCTAAACTCCAAAAGACGGTAGTATAACCTAATTTGCTTGCCTGCTCAAGATTGCTTTCACTGTACTTGCCTTGAGGCGGCCGGTAAAATTTAGGCAGCTCTTTTCCAACTGCCGTCTTATATGCTTCTTCCAACTGATTAATTTCCTCTTTAAAAGCTTCCTCATCGGCGATTGCCGACATATCGGGGTGATGCATGGTATGGTTTCCAACAATATGACCTTCAGCTTCCATGCGTTTTACCAAATCCGGATTTTCCTCTATGAAATTACCTACGACGAAAAATGCCGCAGGTACTTCTTCTTCCTTGAGTACATCAAGAATCTTGGATGTATACCCATTTTCATATCCTGCATCAAAAGTAAGATAAATTGTTTTTTTTGCCGCTGTATCCGCGCCATCTTCTCTCGATTCATCGATCTTTTCTTTATCCTTTACAGTCGTTTTTGATTCGTCACCTGATGGACCTATATAAAAGGCGTTATATTTTGCCAAATACTCCTGCGACGCATTACCTACAGGCGCGCTTCCTTCCTGCTGAAATGAAAGTCCCCAGTTCCCATCAGCTGCCGTTTCAACTGCTTCCTCCCCGTCTTGAGCAGAATTGTAGTTTTCCAAGTTGCTTACGTCTTGGGAAGTATCCTGCTCCTGAATGCTATCGCCCCTCATACTTATGCCGCCTCCGTGCAGCAAATTATTAAGTGGAGCAGCCATCGCTCCCATAATAACCGCCACACATCCTACGCACAAACTGCTATATAAAACTGCCTTTTTTAAATCCAATTTCTTGAAATTAGATTTCTTTAAATTTAGTTTATTCAAATCCAATTTAATTTTACTTTTCGACATAAAAAATCACCTCACATAAATCTATGAGGCGATTGTCTTATTTATTCTTTTCTCTTAATTCTGTCTACCAGTAAAATTACGAATAAGGCGCCGACAGCGGTGGTTATTGTGGATACCATGAGCAGCGATTTTGGTCCCGACGCATCGAGAATAAATCCACCTAAAATGCTTGCGATTACTGTAGCTAAAGTAGTCATAACCGTATAAAGCGCCTGTCCCTTTACTGCTTCTCCATGAGCCATAATTTCATCTATAAACAATACAATGGCTGGGAGAAAAAGTCCGTAAGACGGAGTTTGCAGCAAATGAGCGATATAAATCATCGTCACGCTGCCTGCAAGATAAATCAAAAGGATTTTTAAAGCAAAACATATGGCCGCAATTTTGAGCAAAGTCTGACATGAGAATTCTTTGCGAATTTTGTCGAAAAGAACTAATGCAGGAATTTCAAGAAATGCCATGACAGACAATATTCGACCCATATCTTCACTAGTGCCTCCAACGCCCTCCACGATTTGCAGCATAAAGCTGTTAAGGATAGAATTGCTGAAAAAGATTCCCACAGAAGCCAAATTCATAGCTACAAATAATTTATTTCGTTTGATAAACTGAATCAGGTTTATTTCTCCATCTTCAGGTGTCTCCTGAACGTCGGATATGGCAGATACGGTATTGACTTTACCATCATTAAGCTCAGTTCCGGCGGCTTTTCCGGCAGCTTTGTCATTGATAGAGTTTTTTTCAAGTCTTGCCGCTTTCATCATGTTATACTGGCGTTTTGTCACAAACAACGTGAACAGCAGCAACGCCAAAATAATTTCTCCCGATACCGGCAGAACCTGTACACCCTTTGCTTCCACCAAAGTTCCCATAAAGCTGCATAACACTGCGTAGCAAAGTGAACCCATACTTCTGCAAAGGCCAAAATTAATATGTATGCCGGTTTCCTCAAGTCTGAAAGCAAGAGAGTTAAACAGCGGCTGAATTGTAAGCAGCCACGCCACATTCATCACATATACTACCCACAATGCTGCCGATTTCTGCTGCAATATGAAAGTCATCAATGTGAACGCCATAAGTAAAATAGTGGAAAGCTGTACAAACCCCAGAAGAGATACTTTTTTTGAGCGGTCTGCGAAGTCCGCAATTACCGGCTGAAGGAAAACAGCCGCAATGCTTCCCGCTGCCAAGATTATGCCAATTTCTCCGTT
The DNA here is from genome assembly GCA_964651095.1 of uncultured Oscillospiraceae bacterium. Lineage (GTDB taxonomy): Bacteria > Bacillota > Clostridia > Peptostreptococcales > Anaerovoracaceae > SUG1106. The sequence goes on from CAZYWO010000036.1 coordinate 16,732, forward strand.
GCTGTATCCCCTTGCCAAGAGGAATGCGGATGAAAAGCTGGTGGCGATCCCGTAAAACATCCAGTAGCCCCCATGAAGGCATCCGTATTTTATATTAAGCAGTTTGTCCATTTTTGTCACCTATTATTTATTACGTCGTAATATTAGATTTTAATACAATTTCTTAAAAGTACCAGAGTATTTTACCATATATTCCGCTCTTTTTCCACCTCCATTTACCATTTTATTTTCATGTAATCTGTGGTGTAAATAGATGTGACCCAATTTTTTGAGAAGCAGGAGAGATGTGG
>CAZYWO010000037.1:0-16164 GCA_964651095.1 uncultured Oscillospiraceae bacterium
GATTCAACCGTTTTTGTATAGAGGTAGGTGTCACATCAATTGTAACTCTACAAAAATAGTTAAAATATGGTTGACATAATGCTTGCCTGTGTAGTATATTGATATGATGTAAAAGGGAGTAACTGGCACCATCAGGTGTGATATTTTGCGTCATCCCAACCGTTATCGGCTAAAAAAATTTTGAAAGCCGTGAGGTTCGCTGATATCTTAAATAGTAAGACTTTTACCGTATAAATATATGGTAGGAGTCTTTTTTATATTTTTGTATGAGCAACAGACTCCTCTAAAAGTAAAGGAGAGAAAATGAAATATTATTTGAAAAGCGTAGACGATACGATGAATCAAATTAATTCCCGCACTTCCGGTTTGACTGATGAGGAAGCAAGAAAAAGGCTTTCCGCTAACGGCAAAAATAAGTTGGATGAAGCAAAGAAAGACTCATTTTTTAAACGTTTTATGGCTCAACTGGCCGATCCGATGATTATTATTTTAATTGTTGCCGCAGTAATTTCCGGAGTAACATCTTTTTATGCCAATGAAAGTTTTGCCGACGTAATCATCATCTTAGCCGTAGTAATTATTAACGCCATATTGGGCATTTATCAGGAAAGTAAGGCTGAAAAAGCTATTGAAGCCCTTCAGGAAATGGCAGCAGCAACCAGTAAAGTCTTGCGAGAGGGAAAAATAAATCTTATAAAGAGTGAGGAACTGGTAGTTGGAGATGTGGTAATTCTTGAGGCAGGAGACGCAGTTCCTGCTGATGGCAGAATAATTGAATGTGCCAGCATGAAAATTGAAGAAGCAGCCCTTACAGGTGAAAGTGTTCCGGTGGATAAGACTGCGGAAGTCCTTGCTTTAGACGGAGCAAAAGACGTGCCTTTGGGCGACAGAAAAAACATGGTGTACATGGGAAGCACGGTAGTATATGGCCGCAGCGTTGCGGTTGTAACCCAAACAGGCATGGATACTGAGATGGGAAAGATTGCGGATGCTCTTGCTCAAGCTAAGGAGGGAAAAACTCCTCTTCAACTTAAATTAGCTCAGCTTTCAAAAATTCTTACAGTTTTAGTCCTTGGGATATGTGTGATTATTTTTGCAGTTAGCATTTTAAGAGCGGAAGCGCTTACAGGGCTTGTGTTCTTAGATACGTTTATGGTAGCCGTAAGTCTGGCGGTGGCTGCGATTCCCGAAGGATTGGTGGCAGTAGTTACCATTGTACTTGCAATAGGCGTTACCAACATGTCCAAACAGAATGCCATCATTAGAAAGCTGACTGCCGTTGAGACTTTAGGATGCGCTCAAATCATATGTTCGGATAAGACGGGTACGCTTACTCAAAACAAGATGACCGTGGTAGATTATTATGGCGAAGATGAAAACTTGCTGGCGCAGGCGATGGCTCTATGTTGTGATGCTAAAATTGAAGATGAAAGCGCAGTGGGCGAACCTACTGAATGTGCGCTTGTAAATTATGCAAATAGATTGGGTATCAATAAGGGTGATGTGGAAAGAGCTTTGCCGAGAGTAGGAGAAGTCCCTTTTGACAGCATGCGTAAGATGATGACTACACTTCATAAAGACAGCGATGAGAATATTGTAATCCAGTACACGAAAGGCGCTCCAGATGAGGTTCTTAAAAGGTGTACTAAAATTTATAAAGACGGAAAGACTGTTGAGATTACCGGAAAAGACAAAGAGGATATACTTAAGGCAAATAAGGACATGGCAGATAAGGCTCTGCGTGTACTCATGGCTGCGATGGCAATCCACGATGGGATGCCCACGGATATTTCCGTTGAAGGATTGGAAAAGAATCTTTGCTTCATAGGTTTAACAGGCATGATTGATCCGGTTCGGCCGGAAGTCGGGGCTGCTATTGAAAAATGCAACGATGCAGGTATTACCCCTATAATGATTACAGGCGATCATGTGGATACAGCGTCTGCCATAGGTAAGGAGCTTGGTATTCTCAAAGACGGAAAACGAGCAATTACAGGAGCTATGCTCAATGAAATGAACGATGAAGAATTTGAAAAGGAAATCGAAAATATCGGCGTATATGCTCGCGTACAGCCTGAACACAAAGTCAGAATCGTAAATATGTGGAAGAAAAAAGGTTTTGTTACCGCAATGACCGGAGATGGTGTAAACGATGCGCCTAGCATAAAAACTGCCGATATCGGTATAGGCATGGGAATAACAGGTACAGACGTAACTAAAAATGTAGCTGATATGGTACTTGCCGACGACAACTTTGCCACTATTGTGGGAGCCGTGTCTGAGGGCAGACGTATCTATGATAATATTAGAAAATCGATTCAATTCCTGTTAGCCTCTAATATGTCTGAGGTAATCAGCATTTTTGCGGCTACATTGATGGGATTTACCATTCTTCATCCGGTACACCTTTTATGGATTAATCTGGTGACAGACTGTTTCCCTGCATTGGCTTTGGGAATGGAAAGACCTGAAGCGGATATTATGAAGCGCAAACCTCGTAAGACAACCGATGGTATATTTGCAGGAGGATTAGGCATTGACCTTGCATATCAAGGTCTGGCAGTTTCATGTTTGACGTTGGCTGCTTATTTTATTGGACATTACCTTGAAAGCGGAGTATGGGAAATTGCAAACAGTCCTGACGGAGTTTCCATGGCATTTCTTACGATGTCTATGGCAGAGATTTTCCATAGCTTTAATATGCGTTCCCAGAGAGGAAGTATTTTTACAATAAAAGGTCAGAACAAAGCAATTTGGCTGGCATGTGCGGCAAGTCTGCTCGCGACTACTTTAGTTGTTGAAGTTCCATTCCTTGCCGCAGCATTTGAATTTGAGCATATAAATTTACTTGAATATTGTACGGCAATAGGATTGGCATTTTTGATAATTCCTATTGTTGAGATTGTAAAGTTAGTTCAGAGAAGATATACGGCTGGGAAATAAACTGAATTAATAATAATGATAATATTATAATTAATATTAATGAAAAGGCGGCATAATGTTTTTAACTGTGTCGTCTTTTTATAATAAGATTATTTAATTGTTGCTAATCTGCTGGCTTGTGATATAATCATAAATGAATTCCATAATATCGGTTAAAGGGATATTAAAAGGAGGAAAAGATGAAAAAGATATTAGTCGTTTTACTATCAGCAGTACTGATAATCGGTTTAGCCGGATGTATGCAGGTTGAGGAAGTAATTACTATTTCTGATGATGGTTCAGGAGAAATTTCAAGCACCATTATGATTAAAAAGGAATTTTACGATTCCTTGTCAGGGTTGTTCGGTCAGGCAGATAGCGGCGAAGATATTTTTAAAGGGCAAATACCGGAGACAGTTTCTGTCGATGGGGTTGAGTATTATAAGGCAGTTAAAAGTGAAAAATTCAATGAGCTTGATCAGCTTAAAAGCTATCTTGAATCAGAATACAAAGATGTTTATATAAGCGCTGCGGGCGTAAGGTACGTTATGGATGCAGAACCCGATATATCCTATGAAGAAGCGGAAACCGTTTATGCTGAAATGGGAATTAGCCTTAAGGATGCTGTTACAGCCACAATTAAAGTGAAAATGCCTGAAAAGATTTTAAAAGTCAGCAAGACGGGAACTATATCAGAAGACGGATATACGGCAACATTTATACTTAAAACGAAAGATCTTTTTAAGACTGTAGATATTATGATTTCAACGGCAAAAGAAACGGTGAAACCTACGATTAACGTAACCAATAAGAAGACTTATACAAGCGCAAAGACAGTAACAGCTAAAGACTCAAGCGGAATTAAAACTGCTAAATATAAGAAGAAAAACGGCAAATATTATAATTTTACAATAAGTAAAACTTTCACAAAAAATGGTACATATACGGTGACAGCAGAGGACTACTATGGAAATAAGACTGTAAAAAGTTTTACGATAAAAGATACTGTTAAACCGAAGATTAGCGGAGTAACCAATAAAAAAACATATACTTCAAAGCGGACTTTAAAGTTTACCGATAACTGCGAAGTTAAAACTGTAAAGCTTTATATTAACGGTGATAGAATTCGTTTGACTGATGATGATATTACTAATGGAGTTGCAGTGGATGAAACAGGTTCGTATAAAGTGGTCGTAACCGATGTAAACGGCAACAGCAGAACAGTTAATTTTAAGATTAAATAATTTTATTACTTTAGAGAAATTAAGGGGATAAAAAAATGGGTATAGTAGTAGGAATCGATATAGGTGGAAGCACAACTAAGATTGCAGGGTTTTATAACAAGGAAATGCTTATACCGGTTCAGATTTCAGCAAGTAACGCTATAGCCTCTCTATTTGGCGCGTTTGGAAAATTTTTATATGATAATAAGCTGGAACTCAGCCATATACAGCAGGTAAACTTGACCGGCGTAGGAAGCAGCACAGTAGATAAGCCTATTTACGGACTTCCTACATATAGAGTAGATGAATTTACTGCCAACGGTGTGGGAGGCGGATACTTTGCAGAAGATAAAAAAGAATTCATGGTTGTCAGCATGGGTACAGGAACGTCTTTTGTGGGAGTAAATAACGGAGTGCCGGTTCATCTGGGAGGCATTGGCATAGGCGGCGGTACAATCATAGGATTGTCGAAACTTATGCTGAATACCAACGATATTGATAAGATTCAGGATTTAGCCGCCGAGGGAGAGGTGGGAAATATAGATCTGCGCATAGGAGATATTTCTAAAAACCCGCTTCCGGGACTTAACCTTGAGATAACAGCATCGAACTTCGGCAAGGCTTCGTCGAGAGCGACTTGCGAAGATAAAGCTGCCGGAATTGTACACATGGTAATTGAGTCAATTTGCCAGACCGCAGCTTTGATTTCACAAGGTACAAATATGAAAGATTTTATCCTTATAGGCACGCTGACTAATTTTCCGGAATGTGAGCAAGTAGGAAAGATGATTAAGACCATGTTTCCAAACTTGAACTTTATAGTGCCAAAAGCAGGAGAGTACGGAACTGCAATAGGAGCAGCCTTGGCAGAAAAATGCTGTCTGAAACATATTGCAGGGTAATTATCACGGCCTGTTTTTTATGCTCAAATGAAATATGAATATCTATTTATATCTCAACGTTGATAAATTCGCCTTTGATTATTTTTTTAACTGTGTCAAAGCCGCAGGACTTTGCCAGCTTTAACGCATTATCAAATTCACAGTCGAGAAAATCTTTGTTATGGCAGTCGCTGTTTATCATAATCTGTCCGCCGCGCTGTGCGATTCCCTCAAGAATCCACGGAGAAGGGTAAGGCGTGGTGCGGAGTTTTTTTGCTATTGCTCCGGTGTTAATTTCAAAAATAACGTTTTGGGGTACAAGTTTATCGAGCGCCTTGTTAACAGCATCGATGTATTTTGGATGATTTTCGTCGAACCAACGATGCTGCTGGCTGAATTTTGTAAGAAGGTCAAAATGTCCAATAATATTGCAGTTTGTCACTTGAGGCAGAATTGAGACCATATCGTAATAATGTTGGCAAAAAGCATATTGATCTCCTTTAAAATATCCGTTAACTGCATTTTCTATATCTTCATAGTGATAGTCTACGTAAAAATACTGCTTGCGGTTGTATCCGTGGAAATTATCTTGAGATTCAGATGTAGCCAAGGGGAACAAAGCGTGAACTGAACCTATGACATAATCATAGCCGACTGTAGGTTCATCAGAACCAAAATCCTGTTCGATGCCGCACAGAATCTCGATTTGTCCTGAATACTTTTCTTTAAGGTGAGAAATTTCAGATATGTATTCCTTCGTGCCTTCTTTTGTCATACAGTAGCTTTCGTCGTAAGCGGTATAGCTGTGACCCGAAAAGCCAAGACTGTCAAATCCCTTGTCAATAGCAGCTTTAACCATTTCTTCAAGAGTATCTTTGCCGTCGCAGAGAAGGGAGTGGGTGTGATAATTAAAATTTATTCTGCTGTTCATTTTAATGTACCTTTCTTTCAAGTCGTATAGAATGAGTATACCACATTTATAGTTTAATTGATGATTTTTTATTAAAATTATGTTATTATAATCAGAGAAAATTTTGGGCGGAAGGAATATGAACGGAAAAGCGGTTTTAAAACTTTTAAATATAATATTTGCCGCAGTATGCGCCGCAACAGTAATCAGTCTTGCGGTGAGCATAACTGTATGGTTTAGACCACTATATTATCTGGATATTGATTTTCTTGATATTCCCGAAAACTCCGGAATTGATAAGGAAACATGCAAACTCAATTATGATGTGTTGATCGATTATAATGTTATAGGAGGCCCCGATGAATTACAATTTCCTACTATGGAAATGTCTGAAACTGGCAGAATCCATTTTGAGGAAGTAAAGGCTATATTCATACCGATGCAATGGATTGGGATCATTGGGAGCTTGTGGATAATTGCTGTTTTCTTTCTATGGAAAGAAAAAGAGTGGCTGCATATAAGTGTTCTGATAACGGTAACCATTGCGGCGGCAGTTTTAGCGGCGGTAATCATCAATTGGGAGTGGGCTTTTGAGACTATGCACGGAATTTTATTTGATAACGATTATTGGATTTTTAATTCCAGAACCGATCCGATTATAAAAATCCTGCCAGATGAATTTTTCATGCACTGCGGTATTATGATTATCTGTATTGTGGTGGTCGTGATGGTCTTATTTGAGGTTCTTTACAGAAAAAGGAAAAAGAAGGAGGGGCCAAGATGAGTGAAGCTGCGAAAACAAATTTTAGAGCTTTGTTTTTCAGACATTACGACAGAAAAATTTCTGACGGAACGGTAACATTTTCTCAATTAGGGATTAAAAAGGATGACTTTACCAAGCTATGTACAGAGCCGGATTTTGTACTTGACAGAGAAAGTATAGAGCGCGCCTGTAACGCTATGAAGCTTACAAAAGAGGAAACATATCAGATAATTGAGGCTGCCGATGCAGTGAGAAAAGAGTAAACATAAAACGTCAAAGTAGCCGCCACGCGGTAAATCAAACCGGATTGACCCAAGGGGGCGCCGATTCAATACAGCAAAAGTCCTGAATTCAATTAGAGTATCAGGACTTTTTTGCCGATGATTTTAATATGGATCAGCCTCCGCGCGGTTCGCATGAGAGGCTGATTTCGTAATATATAAAAATTATACTTTTAAGACATTTACACGTTGAAAAGGAAGTTAACCACGTCGCCATCGTTCATTATATATTCCTTTCCCTCGGAACGGATATAACCCTTTTCCTTTGCTGCCGATAAACTGCCTCCGACTTCCATAAGCTTGTCATAAGCGATGGTTTCAGCTCTGATAAAGCCTTTTTCAAAGTCCGTATGAATCTTTCCGGCAGCTCCGGGAGCTTTAGTACCGCGTTTGATTGTCCATGCGCGGCATTCGTCTTCACCTGCGGTAAGGAAAGAAATTAGGTTAAGCAGGGAGTAAGATGCTTTTATAAGTTTATCCAGACCGGATTCATCGATGCCGAGTTCCTCAAGGAACATTGCGCGCTCTTCATCGTCAAGTTCAGCGACTTCTGCTTCTATTTCTGCACAGATCACTACGACTTCTGCGTTTTCTTCAGCAGCGATTTTGCGAACTTCCTGAACATACGGATTACCGTCAGAAGCTGCAACTTCATCGTCGGAAACGTTGGCAACATAAATGATCGGCTTGTATGAGAGCAAGCCTAAGGTTTTTACATAAGCATCTTCATCTTCATCAAGTTCCATAGCGCGGGCGTTTTTACCTTCTCCAAGCCATGAGTAAACTCTGTTGAGCAGGTCGAGTTCTGCCTGAATCTGTTTATCCGCTTTTGCCATTTTTGCTGTTTTTTGAATACGACGCTCCATAATCTCCATGTCGGAAAGCAAAAGTTCGGTATTTATTGTTTCTATGTCGGCAGAGGGATTAATTTTTCCGTCTACATGAACGATATTGTCGTTGGCAAAACAGCGAACCACATGAACTATGGCTTCGACTTCACGTATATGTCCAAGAAACTTGTTGCCAAGGCCTTCGCCTTTGGAAGCGCCTTTTACCAGACCGGCAATATCGCAGAATTCAATGGTTGCATAGATGGTTTTTCTTGAGTTATATATTTCGTGGAGTTTAGTGACGCGCTCATCGGGAACTGTTACGACTCCTACATTTGGTTCTATTGTACAAAAAGGGTAGTTTGCCGCTTCTGCGCCGGCTTTAGTAATTGCATTGAACAAAGTACTTTTGCCTACGTTTGGCAAACCTACAATACCTAATTTCATAATTTACCTCCAGTGTTTATTCGTTCGTATTATCTTTATTTTCATCGATTTCACAGATTTCATCGAAATTGTTAGCTTCGCTGATCTCGTTGATTTCCTTGATTTCGCTGAATTCGCTGATTTTAGGGTTTTCGTCTTTATAATCTTCGGATTTTGTGATTTGGGATCTTTTCCTTAGAAAAATATACAAACCTAATCCGCCGATAAACAACGCCAGACTGATAAGCTGCGCTTGACGAAGGGGACCAATCATCAAACTGTCTGTACGCAGACTTTCCACAAAAAATCTTTCCAACGAATAGAGCATTGCATACATGCATATAATTTGACCTTTGAATGTCATGCGATTGTTGGCAAACCAAAGCAAAAACAGGAACAGCAGCAAGCACCAAATGGATTCATATAGGAAAGTAGGGTGGTAACCTACGCCGTTTATAATTTGAGCCCACGGCAAATCAGTCGGTCCTCCATGTGCCTCTTCATTAAAAAAGTTGCCCCAGCGACCTATGGCTTGAGCTAATGGAATTACTACTGCTGCCATATCTGACGTGCATAGAAAATTTTGTTTATAGTGTTTGCAGACAAAGTATCCGACGATGAAACACAGTATAAATCCTCCATGTATGGCTAAACCGCCGCTGCGAATATCAAATATCTTTGATAAGTCATCTTTATAGTTGTCCCAGCTAAATATTACATAATATGCCCTTGCACCGACTATTGCCGATGGAATCATCCAGATTATCAGATCAAGAACAAATTCGGGATTTATACCGTGTATAGGCGCTCTTTTATAGGAAATTAATGTTGCCAGCAAAAATCCTATACCTATAAGCAGACCGTACCACATGACGTCTAATCCAAAAACTGAAAAAGCTATTCGTCCCGGTGATATCATTTTCATATTCTCCTTTTGAATAATGTGCAAACAGAGGGAAAAGCACGATAAACAGTATAAATCGTGTTAAATTTTGCCGGTTATATAAATTTGCCTGTTTCTCTCCTCTGATTTATGTGTTTGTGTTATAATAGTTTCTACGATTATAACGGCGTTGCCGCAAGGGTGAAACTATTGAATCATGATGGACCATTGTAATTTTAAACGGGAGAATCATGATATAATAGTAATAGTATACAAAAAAAACTGTTTATTGTCATCAATCTTTGGTATATTTTTAATATGAAGTATGAAAAAATTGTAGCAGGAAATTTTATTGAAAGACCTAATCGTTTTGTAGCGATAGTTGAGGTAAATGGCGAAAAAGTTAAAGTTCACGTAAAAAATACGGGAAGATGCCGGGAACTGTTATTACCGCAGGCAAAAGTATATTTGGAGGATTTTGCAGGGCGCATGGGCGCCCGTAAGCTGAGGTACTCTATTGTCGGAGTGGAAAAAAATACAAGCAATGGCACAATTCTTGTAAACATGGACTCCAATGCACCTAATAAAGTAGTTTTCGAGGCTTTAAGCGACGGACTTATTAAACTTGATGGAATGGGTATTTTGAAAACAATTAAAGCAGAAAAAACCTTTGGTAAGTCGAGGTTCGATTTTTATGTGGAAGATGAAGATAACCGCAAAGCGTACGTTGAGGTAAAGGGAGTTACACTTGAAGAAGGAGGAGTGGCAAGCTTTCCTGATGCTCCAACAGAAAGAGGCGTTAAGCATATCAATGAGCTTGTAGACGCACGGAAGGCAGGATATAATGCGTATATCATTTTTGTAATTCAAATGTCGGGTATGAAGGAATTCAGACCGAACGATAGAACCCATGAGGCTTTTGGCAGCGCGCTTCGAGAGGCAAAGAACAAAGGCGTAAAAGTTCTTGCTTTTGAATGTACTGTAGGAAAAGATTCTTTATGTATTGAAAAGCCGGTTAGGGTGAACCTTAAGTAAAAGGGCGAGAGATTAAAGTTAATTAAAAAAATACTCGAAAAAAGTTTTTTCATGAAACTATTTGACGCGCGTGAGCATCTAATATATAGTTGTTTTAGTAAACCGCTTTTGAAAGGAGTCATAGCAATTGGCAATGGGTAAAAATGATACAAAAGAGAACATCATAGAATCGCTTTTAATTGAAAACTATCAAAAATATTACTATTTGGCATACCGCTATGTTCACAATGAGGCGGATGCTCTGGATATAGTCCAGGAGGGCGCGTATAAAGCGATTTTGAAATGCGATACTTTAAACAATCAGGAGTATGCGGCAACATGGATTTATCGCATAATGCTCAACGAAATTTTCGGATTTTGCCGCAGCCGGAAGAGGAAATATTCAGAGGAATTTTGCGAAGCAATTTTTGCAGAATCAACTTATGATTATAACGTAAACTGTATCGAGGAGATGGATTTACGAAACGCTTTAGAAAAGCTTTCCTCAGAGGAAAAAACCATCTTGGAACTCAGATATTTCCGCGGGATGAAGCTTGACGAAGTTTCAAAAGTTATGAATATTAATTTAAGTACTGCAAAGAGTAAACTGTACAGAACAATTGACAAGTTGAGAATCTCCATGTCGACATAGTCGACATAATCGTGCAATCGAAGGGAGAGGCTTTATGAGAAAAGGTTTTTACATGGAGGATGACAGGGTAAAAAAACGGGAAAAAAGAAACGCCTGTGAAGAAGGGCTGGAACGTGTTATGTATGCCATTGATAGTGCGAAGAAGGAAAGAGCCAACATGAAGAAAGCGCGCATTGCAGCGGCAGCTAAACTTGCGGCGATAATTTTTTTATGCATTATTATAGCGATTCCAAACATGAGCCCTGAAGCGGCGCAGGCGATGAGCGAGATTCCGGTTATCGGGACTTTCTTTAAGGCAATTACATTCAAAGACTACTATTATTACAGCGATAGATTCAGAGCAGAGGTTCATGTGCCTGAAATAATTTTAGACGATGAATCTAAAAATTATGATGGAGCCGAATCTATTAATATAAAAGTTAACGCAATAGCCCAGCGACTTGTAGAAGAATTTGAAAATAGTCTCAAAGATGATGCCGGTTATTCCGAATTATACGTAAACTATGAAGTTGTATGTACAACAGACGATTATTTTACGCTGAAACTGATTACCTACCAGGGAGCAGGCAGCGGATATGAAAAAAATTATTATTACACCATCGATTTGAATACAGGCAAAGAGCTTCGACTTGAGGATATTTTTCCTGAAGGGTCAGACTATATTAACCCGATAAGCGAAAACATCAAGGAACAAATGCGTCAGGGGATGGCAGAAGATGATGAGGAGATCTATTGGGTAGATTTATCGGAAGACGACCCTGTAAACGTTTGGGAATTCGATAAAATCACTGATGAACAGCAATTTTACATCGATGGAGATGGAAATTTGGTAATCGCATTTAATGAAGGCGATGTGGCGCCAATGTACATGGGCTGTATAGAATTTACCATACCAAAGGAAATAACAGAAAATATAAGATAAAATATAATAGGAGAAAGAACGAGTAAGATGAAAAGGGTAGAAGGGGTATTTAGAATATTTTTATTAATTGTTTTGACCTTAGTTTTAAGCATAATAATGTCTGCTTGCGGAAGTACTAAACAGTACTACATAGATGAGGTGAAACTGGTAAACGATATACTGGAAAATGTGCAGTTTGATTGTCAGCTATATCAGGTAAGCGAGGACAGAATAGGGGATTTTATCAGCGCAGAGGGAATAGAAAAAAAGATAATGTATATGGGCAGCGGCTCGTATGCGGATACTTTTGGCATCTTTACGTTTGACAGCGAAGAAAGCGCCAAGGCAGGGCTGGATGCAGTTGAATCATATCTTGCCGATTTAGAAGACTCTTTTAAATACTATATCCCTGAAGAGGCAGAAAAAATTGCAAACGCCGTGGTTGTACAAAAAGGCAAATACGTGATATTCTGTGTAACCAGCAACAGCGAAAATGCAGCGGCTATTATTGAAGAAAGCTTCGTGGAAGTTGAAAGCGATGAAAGTTCCAATAAAAATGATTCAAAAGGCGATGAGGATGAAAAACAGGAAGATGCGTCAGATGATGAGGTAAAGTCTGAAGAAGATACAAATTCTCAGACTAAATATGATGTAATCGATACCACCGCTTCTTTAGAGGATTTCGGAAACGTAGTCCGTATCGGGGATGCTGCCTATGAGCTTTATTCATACAGCGACAAAGTAGCTGAAAAATACGCATCTTATATAAATGCTGCTTCTGACAAATTGGAAGGAATATCAGATGTTTATGACCTGATTATACCATTGAGTTCGGGAATAACCCTTCCGGACAAATATTTTAAAGAAATATCTTCGAGCAACCAAAAGAAAGCTGTAGACAATCTGTTAGATAAGCTGGACAGTAATGTAAAGGGCGTAAATATATATGATAACCTGATGAAACATCGCACAGAGTATATCTACTTCAGAACCGATCACCATTGGACAGCCCTGGGCGCATATTATGGGTACGAGGTTTTCTGCGATGCAAAGGGTATTATACCGATTTCGTTAGAACGTCATGAATCAATTGAGTTTAACGACTTTCTGGGGTCTTTTTACGAAAGCACTAATAAAAGTAAGAAACTAAGCAAAAATCCTGACACTATAACGGCATATTACCCTATAAGTACCGATGTATCCCTTGTTTATACCACTACAAACGGAAAAAGCAATTCATGGGAAGTAATTTATGACGTGACAAATTATCCGAAATCACTTAAATACAGTACTTTCATTGCAGGGGATAATCCTTTTACGGTTATTGAGAATGATAACCTTGAAGATGGCTCAAGCTGCGTGGTAGTAAAGGAGTCTTTCGGAAATGCCTTTGTGCCTTTCCTTGTGGATCACTACCAAAAAATCTATGTTGTTGATTACAGATATTGGGAGGGCAATATAGTAGATTTGGCGAAGAAAAACGGCGCAGATGACGTTATTTTCCTGAACAATCTATCCATGACCAGAAGCGATTATCTGACAGGTAAACTAGCTCAAGCTATTGAATAGGTTTTATTGGCAAAAATTAAGCAGATATTTCAATACAATTTTTTGGCAAAAAATAATCCGATGCCTTAAGATAAGGCATCGGTTTTTTATGATGTTTTTTTTGATTAAGTATTGTTATTATTTTTCTTTGTAGTATAGTTTGCAGCTACAATAGCCCTCATAATTTGGGTCTTCAATCTGCATTTTAAATTCCTGACACATACATTTGTTTGCAGGCCATTTATCCGGCTTTGATGGACAAAAACCGCCGGTTTCTCTAAGTTTAGACTTAAGCTCGTTTACAACCGCTTCGTCTTCATTAAATCTAAGATTCATATTTTTCCTCCCTAAACCCGTAATATGATAATTTAACTGTACTACCGCCCGATAGTTAAATCAATGCAAAAAAGTGATTGCAGCCATAGATTATTTATATCTAAATAAAATAATCTATAAAAAAACTGTATCATGCTTTGAAAACCGGGAGAATTATGCGTTAAAAAAAGGGACTATATAAGTCCCTTTGGTGTTTTATATATTCCTTTACTCACCGGAAAATTTATCTTTGACAAACTGTATAAGTTCTTTAGAGCTTGGCAGCAATATAATAGCCGTTCCGGTTCCGATTACAAATCTGCAAAATTTTAAGGATTCTGTCATCCATGTGGCAGTATCAAAATCGCCTATAACGATTGCCGCTGCACCGAACAAGATAACCATACTGCCAACTGACAAACAGTATATAAATGAGAACTTACGCGTTCTCCAAGATTTCCATGGGCTGTTCTTAAACATTTTTTAGCCCTCCAGCATAGCTTGTTCAAGCTCGCTGCGAAGTTCTTTCATTTTATCAACGCCGTTGCCGTCTATGAAATGGTTGAGCAGGGCAATGTTAACCCTTAAATTTTCTCGTGTCAGTTTCTTTAAATCATCAATCTCCGTATTATCGTTTTTAAAGAACAAGTCATGCTTATTTAGTCTTTCTTCACAGACAGCAACCTTGGCTTTAAGTTCTTTAAACGGTGAAAGGGCTTGTACAATTACTTTAATTCCACCTGCGGCAACGGCTAAAGCTCCGAAAAAGGCTAAAATGGTTTGAAATGTCACTTGTATACTTTCCATGTACCAAAACTCCTAAATCTTAAAAGGATTGTTCACCTGTTTACCACTGCGACTGTCCCAATGATAGAATTCTTTTGAGTAATTTACATGGCTGCCAAGGTGCATACCCCATGTGTATAAGCCTGCTTCGCCAACTTTGCCATATTTTTTGCAGATTTCTTTCCATTTTTTGCATATTTAATGAATGTGGTCTCGTCAATTGCCTTATTGGTGGAGAAGTCTGTAGCAACTCCGCGAAGATGTGAAGAAGTAGATATTCCACCAACTTTTTTGTTATATGCCGCAGTGCGAAACCATGCATGAACATTTATCGGTCTGCCTAACCATGTTCTGAATTCCTCAAGCATTTCGGCATGCTTTAAGGAGTCTTGTGATATATAGATTGTTTCTGTCTGATTCACGCCGTATTCGTCGATTGTGAAATGCTGTGTTAGACTGCCTGTTGTTTGTTTCATTGTTTCACCTCCAATAAATCAAGAACCGCTTGATTGTATCCTGCTTGGTATTCTGGCGACTGAATAGGCTGTGGCAGCATTGCCTCAACTTCTGATCTGTAGTCTTCCGGCACATCTGCTACTTCCATTTCATTGGATATAACTTTGTCAGTGTACCACTGCACGGTTTCATCTTGGGTTCTAGGGCAAGCTATATATTGGTTTGTTTCCGCTGATAAGCGGTAAACGCTTTCCAGTGTGTCATCGGGCTTTTCACTGATTTTTCCCATCAAATCATCGTATTCTGCTTGGTCGATTTCCACACCATGGGTGGGTACGATTGACGATTTCCCGATGTAGGGAATGAATTCGTTTTCTATGTATTTATACTTTTTCATTGTGAATGACTCCTTTCTTTACGCCACAGCGAACCAATATAATGCTCCTGTTTCAAAACTTATATCAAATGTTATTGCGTTTTCATTTTTTGTGACGGTAGAAGACGCAAAGTTGAGTGAATTTCCCATTCCACTTACATCGTACTTATGTACTACCGCTATACCATTTATGTTTAAGTAATTTTTATCTGAAGCGAGATGCTCTGGCGTGCTACTTGGCAGATTTTTCAACATAACCGCAGTAAATGTTGGCACAACACCGAGTATATGGTTAACGGTTATTTTTGAATTATATCCACTTACAGATGTAAAATTACAAAAAGATGGTTCCGTTATTAATTTAGACGGAAAGAATTATAGAGTTGCAGGGCTGGCAAACGAATTGCTGCATAAATGTATGCGTTCATTGTATGTGACATACCGCAGGGGTAGGGGATTTACTGCTCAGCAGCTTAATAACAGATATCTGTTTGCCTATGATGGCGATGATACAGAAAACGATGCGAATTTCCAAAAACGCGGTGATAAAATTGCTAATAAATTCAGTAAGGATTGCAAGCTTGCCATGGTTAATGCATCAACGCTATCAGATATATATTTTCAGGGATTGCTATATAGAATATGTGAATATATCCATAAACACCAACAAATATTAATGGATTTGCAGATTTCTAAAATTTTTAAAACTCTTTATACTGACGATCCAAACAAAACTGTTTCATATAATATGGAGATAGAAGTAGTCAGTGAGGTAAAGAAAAGATATAAATATTTAGATGAAAATAATTTGTGGCTGTAAAAGCCATAAATTATTGCACAATAAATCATAAATGCGACTGATAATTTACAAAAAATAACTTTTATTTATATGTCATAAAGACGAGATTCAATACAAAAGGAGGAAAAAGTATAAAAAATTAAATTTTTGGTGAAAATAAACAAAAGAATATTTATGGGGAATTTTAAGCTGATTTAT
>CAZYWO010000038.1:0-15478 GCA_964651095.1 uncultured Oscillospiraceae bacterium
GTATCATACTGCACCGCCTTAATAATTTATAGCCTAATTAAAATATAAATCACAGCTTGTACAATAATACGGACTCTTTCTTCTATATCTACATCTATATCTACATAAATATTGCCGGTAATAAACACTACCGGCAACTATTTCTTGCAATATTTAATTATTCAAAAAGCAACAGAAACCTGAAAGTTTACGCCTTATTCTCATCGTCATACCATAAACACAACTGAGTCCAAATTTACGTCAAACATTCATAATCCGAATAATCCACGATTCCCTTTATATTATCTAATGCACCACTTACTAATTCCTTTACCATCAAACACTCCACTGCTGGTAAATTAATATTAGGTCCTGCAACAATCCCATGATGATAAGAAGTTTCAAATCCTCTAGGATTATAATTTCTCGGATTGCCCTCTACCAAAACTGCTTCATATCCCATTCTTTTTGCCTTCTCAAATCCTGCTTCTATCAACTCTTTTGAAATGTGCTGTCTTTGCAGTCCTGTTTTTACCGCAACTGGCGAAAGTAATAATAATTGATGTTCATACCTGCCTTCTAAATGAAATCTAGAAAACATGGCATAACCAATCACATTATTATGCTCGTCCACCATCACCAAATCTAACTCCGGCAAATAAAATCTCTTACTTCTTATCTCTTCCACAAGACTACGAACTAGCTTTCCTGACTCTTCTCCCTCTGATTCAGTAAATACTCTTTCTACCAAATCTAGAGACTCATTTAAGTATTGAGGTGTTGCACATTTTATTATTCTATTCATTCTATTTTTTTCCTTAATATTTTGAAATGTTCCTTGCAAATAATAAATGTACAGCTTTTCATCTCAATCACTCCTCTCAAAATTCAAATTTGCGTGAGCCTAGCTTATAAATAACTCTAAGCTCAACACCACAAATTATACCATATAATGACCACATTTTCTAAGTGCAACGATTGCGGCATCATCCACGTTTATTGTGGAAGCATTGATTTTTGGGTCCTGCATAATTTGATATCTCCTTATCTCTTTATAATATTTTAATATTTTAGTACAAAATTGTAGGGAAGTGCAGTGGAAACTGGGGCTTATGTATAATCCTCAATTTTCATATTGGCTGAAATCCACTATCAGGTAGCAAAACCGGCATACTGTGTCATATAAAGCTCGTAATACTTGCCATTTTGTGCTAACAGGGTATCATGGTTGCCGCTTTCTACAATCTGTCCTTTATCCATAACCACGATAATATCGGCATCACGTATTGTGGAAAGACGATGGGCGATGATGATACTTGTTCGGTTCTGCATAACAAACTGCATCGCATCCTGAATCGCTTTTTCGGTACGTGTGTCTACGTTTGAGGTCGCTTCATCCAGAATGAGAATTTTCGGGTCAGCAACAAATGCTCTTGCAATCGCCAGAAGCTGACGCTGACCTTGGCTGATGTTCTCGCCGGAGCCGGTCAGAACAGTCTCAAATCCCTGTGGCAACATACAATCATGTCCTTGCAGCGGCTCATTTCGACAGCGTTAGCGAGTTGCTCCTCAGTTGCATTTTCATTGGAATACTTTAAATTTTTGCGAATTGTATCAGAAAACAAGACCGTATCCTGTAAAACAATCGCAACATTCTGCCGTAAACTGTCTCTTGAAACATCTTTGATATTTTGACGATTGATGAGAATTTCTCCACTGTCGATGTCGTAAAACCGCATCAGCAGATTGACCACAGTTGTTTTTCCGCTTCCAGTAGCGCCTACCAACGCCACTTTCTTACCAGATGGTACAGTAAGGGTAAAGTCGTATAGCACAGGATGCTCCGGCTGATAAGAGAATTTCACATCACGGAAAGTAACAGTTGCACTTGTATCATTCAAAAGCGCTTGACCAGATTTGTCTTCACTTACTTCATCAAGCACATAGAACACACGTTCTGCACCTGCAATAGCGGTCTGGAGCTGACCATAAATCTGTGCAATTTCATTAATCGGACGGCTGAATTGTTTAGCATACACGATAAACGCGGAAATTACACCAACCGAAATTAGTCCGTTAATTGCAAAATATCCGCCAAATGCTGCAATGATAACGAATCCGATGTTTCCGATGCAGTTCATAATCGGTCCCATAACACCACTGAAAATGTCAGTTCGTATACCCGCTTTTGTAAGCGCGTCGGAAGTATCACAGAATTCTTCCGTTGTGATGTCTTGATGATTGTAGGCAACAACAGTGCGGTAGCCGGAAACCATTTCTTCTACCGTACCATTTAGTTCACCAAGAAGCTTTTGGCGGCGGCGAGAAAACTTGCGAACGTTTTTAGAAAGTATTTTAGTTGCGAGTATGGTGAGAATGACCGTTGCACAGCTCAGAAGAGCCAGCTGCCAACAGTACCACATCATGATTGCCACTGTACCGATAATAGAAAACAGAGAGGGCAGGGACTGAGAAACGGTTGTAGAGATATTTTCAATATCATTTGTCATGCGACTCATAACGTCGCCATGAGAGTGAGTATCAAGATAGCGAACAGGTAAATCTACAATTTTGCCGAACAGTTCTTCACGCATACGTTTGACAATGCGCTGGCTCAATTGGGCGCTTAACAGACCTTGGAGAAGCTGACTGCCGCTGTATAGCAAATAGACGGCAAGCATCAGAACTAATGTCTGTACAAAATTTCCGGTACTGGCATCCGCGATAATATCAATGGCATCGCTTTGCAGGCTCGGTGCGTATACTCCGCATAGCGTTCAAAAAATGACAACGATGAGCATACAGATGACCATTACTTTTTCGTGTGCGAAATAGGTCCATATACGCTTTAATGTTGCACCGACATTTTCAGCATGTTCCGCTTCAGCAAATCTGGCATTTCGATTCATCCCGGGAATATTGCGTTCCTGCAATTTTTGATCACTCATTATTCTCACCTTCTTTTCCAATCTGCGAATAATAGATATCCTGATAAGTTTCGCAGGATTTCAACAATTCATCGTGTGTACCGCAAGCTGCAATGCTGCCGTTATTCAAAACTACAATTTTATCCGCTCTGCGTACCGAGGCAATGCGTTGTGCAATGATGATTTTAGTACTCTGCGGATTTGCTTTCAGCAAAGCGGCATATAAATTGGCCTCGGTTTTCAAGTCAAGCGCGCTAGTGGAGTCGTCAAAAATCAAAATTTCTGCCGATTTCAAAATTGCTCGCGAGATTGAAATACGCTGCTTCTGTCCACCTGATAAGCTCATTCCTCGTTCCGCGACAGGAGTGTCGTACTTATCTGGTGTAGAAGAGATGAAATCATCCGCTTGCGCGATGCTGGCTGCCGCGCAAATGGCCTCATCTGTCGCTCCAGGCGCACCCCCCCGAAATATTTTCTTTAATGGAACCGCTGAACAGTTCACTCTTTTGAAGAACAATTGCGACTTTTTCTCTCAATGCTTTCTGCCGGTATTCTCGAACGTCTACACCGTCGACAAGGATGGTACCTTCTGCTACATCATAAAAACCGGGAATCAGATTGACGAAGGAAGTTTTACCGCATCCTGTGGCACCCATAATAGCAATGGTTTCGCCAGCCTTTATGTTCAGATTAATATGGTTTAGAACGATTTGATTGCTTCCGGGATAACGGAAAGATACATCACGAAATTCAATTTGTCCGTGTACTTCTGTTTTGCCGTCAAACTCTCCATCTTTTAGTTCAGGCTGACTGTCAAGAATTTCCCTGACCCTTTTCCATGAAGCAATACCTCTGGAAATGTTCTGGAAAAGCATTACAAGCATCAGAATACCATTGAGAAGCTGGGTCGTAGGTGATAGCTACCATGATAGTACCAGGCGTTGTTGTGCCTGCACTGACTTCAACAGAGCCGACCATTAAAATAATGACAACAACATACATCAAGGCGTTCATCACACAGGGTTCATAAAGGCAAAAATGACAGGCACACGAAGCTGTGTTTTGATGAGCCCATCATTTGCCTTACCGAAACGCACTTTTTCATAAATTTCACGCACACAGGCTTTAATAATACGGATTCCCGCTACGTCTTCCTGCATGATTTCGTTGATTTCATCGAGTTGCATCTGTAATTTTGTAAACAGTGGGTTTGCTTTATATAAACAGAACACCATGCAGCCGAGAATAAATGAAAATGCACACAGAACAATTTGCCCAAAAGCACGATTCAGAGTAAACATAAAATAGATGCTGCCAAAGGTAAGCATGCTAGTACGTATCATACCACGTACAAATTGTGCAATGAAGTTTTGCACCTGTGTAATATCGTTGGTCACTCTTGTTACTAGTGAACCTGTACTAAACTTGTCCACTTGAGGGAAGGAAAAGGTCATAATGTTGCGGAAACAGTCCTTGCGCATTTCATTTCCGATATTTTGTCCTGTCATATGAACAAATACATTATTCAGAGAACCGCAAAGACCACCCAGCAAAACAAGACCAATCATCGTAAGTCCCAGCGTCAGTATAAGACGAAGGTTGCCGACACCGTTGTTGTTTATTCCGAGTACACCATCATCTACAATTTGACTCATCATTGTCGGCTGAATCAAATCCATCAAGACTTCGCCTATCATAAACAGCGCGGCGAGAACGGCAAAGTGCAGATATTTTTTTATATACTTCCACATAATATTGCCTCTCTGGTACCATCAATGACGAAAACCCCTCTGATGTTCGTCATACCCATGATGCTTGTTATCCCCATGTCGATTGAGACACTCATCAGTTGATTCGTTATTGCGGTAACGCTGGTCCCAATCTAAATTGACTTTTTCTAACAAAGAAAGCAGCGTTTCTTTTTCCTCTTTAGATAAAGCAGAAAACATTTCTTTGTGCCGCTTCATACGTTGTTCCGTTGCTTCTTGTGCACGCGTTCTTCCGGTTTCTGTCAAGCGAATATCAATTGTTCGACGGTCAGCTAAACTTGGTGTGCGCTGTATAAGTCCTGCATCTTCCAGCTTTCCAATTACTTCGCTGACTGAACCCGGTTGAATTCTCAGGCGTTCTGTCAATTCTCTTTGCGTCATCGCTTCTGTTTCATTTAGTATAATTAAGATGCGCTTTTGACTGCTCTTTTCCTCGAATAGGAAACGCATTACATGTTCCAAATCACGCAGGTTGATAATGAGCTTATTATCCATATCCATAGCATCATAATGGGCAATATGGTCGGTCTTGCTTGGTTTTTTTTGCTCATGTGTGCGACTTGGGATAATTCCCGTACGGAGATACTCCTTTCCGCGGTCGCAATGAGGAGCACTTAGGTCACAATGTCGTCCACAGCAAGGACAAAGTTTATTCTCGCTCATTTTATATTACTCCTTAGTTTTTCTTTCGGTACCTTAATAATTTTAGCACAACTTTTCAGATTTGTCAAGGTACCTTTGAATTTTTGTTTGGAAATTTTCTTGACAAAAGAAAGAATCACAAGTATAATGTACATATACTCCTGATGGTATTGGAGGCGTTGAACATGAAACAATGTATGGACGCGGAAAATTTACACCGTAGATTAAAAAAATAATTGGACAAGTTCAAGCAATTGACAGAATGGTAGACGAGGATGTTCCATGTGAGGACATCCTTACACAAATTAATGCAGCTAAATCTGCTTTACACAAAGTAGGACAAGTTGTTTTAGAAGGGCACATCAAGCATTGTGTGAAAGATGGAATTGAACACGGGGATGCGGACAAGACTATTGAAAATTTCACAAAAGCTGTAGAACGCTTCGCAAATATGCAATAGAACCATGCAAGACAGTATCGTGCAATGCAAATAACTGTCTTGTTTTTTTTCTTTGGCGTGCGTTCGAGGCGTTGCAATTTTTCAAAAACATCTTCCTTTCAGACTATAGAGAAAAATAACGCTTTTTCTCTTGACAAAATGTTCTCTATTATGTATAATATACATATACCCCTATGGGTATAAGGAGGGCTGTATGAAGAAAATAATAATAGAAAAAATCGAACATTTCATGGAATTAGGAGGCATAAAGAAAGACATTTTTCTTCTGATATAAAAGCCGACGTTCTTGTTTCGCTCGCATTAATCGCCTCAGTTTGCATCGGTGAAAATTTTGCAGCAGGCGAGGTTGCCTTTATTATGCAGCTTGGCGCACTGCTTGAAAATTTGACGGTTGCTAAGGCGAGAGCAGGAATTGAAAAGCTTGTCCATCTTACACCGCAGACGGCAAGATTAATAAAAGAAGGAGGAGAGCAGATAATTCCTGCAGAGCATGTACAAATAGGAGATTTTATTCGAGTCCTGCCTGGCGAAACGATTCCGGTAGATGGTGTGATTGTTTCCGGACAAACTTCGGTCAATCAAGCGGTAATGACAGGCGAATCACTGCCGGTAGACAAATCTGTCGGAGATACTGTATCAAGCGAGACAGTCAACCAGTTTGGTGCATTTGAAATGAAGGCTACAAGGGTAGGAGAGGACAGTTCCATTCATCGGATGATTAAGTTGGTCCAGTCCGCTGACGCCGGAAAAGCAAAGATTGTAGGTCTTGCGGAACGTTGGGCTACTTGGGTTGTCATTATAGCTCTTACTGCCGCCGCCCTTACATGGATTATCTCCGGAGAAATTATCAGAGCAGTCACCATCCTTGTCGTATTTTGTCCATGTGCTCTGGTCCTTGCCACACCTACGGCGATTATGGCTGCAATCGGAAATGCAACCAAACATGGCTTTCTCGTGCGAGAGGGCGACGCGTTGGAACGCCTTGCATCAGTATCACAAATTGCCTTTGACAAAACAGGAACACTGACATATGGCGTTCCAAAAGTGATAGAGATAAAAAGCATTTCGTCGGAGTATTCTTCAAGTGATTTATACACTCTTGCTGCTGCAGCAGAGCAATTGTCTGAACATCCGCTTGGTAAAGCAATTATTCGTTGTTATAAACAGGATGTCAGCACTAATATTATGGCTGCAGACAAATTTCAAATGATACCTGGTGAGGAGTATGTGCAGTTGTCGGTGAAAATCAAATTCTTGCTGGAAATGAAAAAATGATGTCGACAAATCGCATTTCGCTTCCAACGGACTTTGCGGAAGAAACGAAACAATATTTCTCTCGTGGCTGTACTGTTATTTATCTTGCTGTCAATGGCTCCGCTGCAGGCTACGTTGTTCTAACGGATACCGTTCGCCCTGAAAGTGTTCAAATGATAGACCGATTGCAAATGCTGAATGTTCAACCTGTTTTACTCACTGGCGACAATGAAAATGCCGCTGCGGCGATTGCGAGTGAATTACATAAAAAGCGGTCTGTATGATTGGAGATGGAGTGAATGATGCTCCGGCATTAAAAAAGGCGGATGTTGGTATTGCCATGGGCGGCGTAGGCAGTGACATTGCGGTTGATGCTGCGGATATTGCCCTTGTAGACGATGAAGTAAAAGAACTGCCGCATCTATTAGCTCTTTCTAAACAAATGATGGTAACAATCAAATGTAATCTTACTTTTTCTATGGGACTAAATTTCCTGGCAATCGCTTTAGCTATTTCAGGAATCCTCAATCCGGTTGTCGGTGCCTTGGTACATAATGCTGGCTCCGTGCTTGTGATTATAAATTCGGCATTGTTGTTAAAGTGGAAGAAAAAATTTTAAATTTGATGATTGCCTTCGAAAAAAGGAATATAAACTGAAAAATATAAAGGAGCCGGCACCATTCGCTGTCGGCTCTTTTCTCGATTTGATATAGAGTTTTCAAAGATTAAAAATGCTCTCGAATAGTTGACAAATGCTTGTTTTTAGGCTAAACTTTAATTAAAGAAAAAATTGGAAAAATAGAGGAGAAATCATCATGAAAGGCGGAACAACTTGGAGCGTTCACCCGTTCGTACTCTGGGAGCTATTTATGTAGTCTCTCTCTTGTTCGACATCCTGCCGGATATCTTCTTGCCTCCAGGAATGTATGGCAGTTTCGCCGGATGGTTCGCTCTACAATACATGCGTTATCAGATAGAACGATGTGAACCTTCATACGGACTGGCATTGGTTATGCGTGCTTTTTCCGAGGATCCCGAACGAGAACTTGTATTTGAAAATGGCACTTTTTCGCAAAAAAATTAAAATAATATGAATTCAATTTTATCGCTGATGGTCAGTAGGTTGAGTATATTTCACAAAAGTTATTCCGAAACACTTGCTAAATCACTTACTTATGAGGTATAATATATGCAGATAATTTAAACGTACGATAATGAAACAGGCGAAAATATATGGTGTGGAAAAAATTATGAAGATATTGATTACCACGGATTTGTTTACAGTTGACGCAAATGGTGTTGTAACATCCGTGAGAAATTTATTTGACGAGTTGAAGAACAAAGGTCACGACGTTCGTATTCTCACCTTATCAGATAAAATGCATAGCCATAAAGACGGTGCAGTTTACTATATAAGGTCTGTTCCCATCGGAGTCTATCCCAATGTCAGGATGCCGCTATCCTATCATCATAAGCTGATAAGGGAACTGCTCGACTGGAAGCCGGATATTATTCACAGTCAATGCGAATTTTTTAGCTTTCAGTATGCCTTGCGGATTTCTAAAATAACAGGTGCTCCGCTAGTTCATACTTATCATACCCTGTATGAACAATATGTTACATATGTGATTCCAAATAAACGGATAGGGAAGTATCTTGTACGAATCTTATCAAAGAAGCGTCTGAAAAAAGCAAAGATTGTCATCGCCCCAACTGACAAGGTCGAAAAGGTTTTAAAGGATTATGGGATCTCCTCTCCGATTCGTGTGGTTCCAAGCGGTCTCTCTCTGGCGCAACATCAGAGCAGAATGTCAGATGATGAGCGCCGCAGAAAGCGTGCCGCTTTGGGAATTCCAGATGACCATAATGTCGTGTTAAATCTCGGAAGACTTGGCACAGAAAAGAACTTGAATGAGCTGTTAGAGCTATTCGCTAAATTGCTGTCCGTGAACGACCATCTTACTTTCCTGGTTGTCGGCGATGGGCCAGCTAAAGCGGAATTACAAAAATTATCTGACAAACTGAGAATCAGCGAGCATGTGCTATTTACCGGAATGGTGAGCCCGTCTGAAGTTCAGAACTACTATCAAATAGGAGATGTTTTTGTCAGTGCTTCTACCAGTGAAACACAGGGGTTAACTTATATTGAAGCTGCCGCCAACGGTCTGCCGCTCCTCTGCAGAAAAGACCCTTGCCTGAATGGTGTAATACAAGAGGGGGTAAACGGATACATGTATACGACAGCTGACGAATTTCTCTCAGACATAGATATCATTCTTCGGGATTCCGATTGGCGCACGACCGCAGGTCAATATAGTGAAAAAATTGCAGCCTCATTTGATAAAAGCCGATTTGCTACGGGAATAGAGAATATTTATAAATCTGTTATTTCATGATAGTGTTGAAAGTAAAAACTGCGAGGTTTCGAATTTTTCGCAAGAATATTTAAAATTGAGGAGGAATTCACAATATGTGGCGTACAAAATTATGTCTTGGCCTGAGTGAACAGTTTGGCAAAACCCCAGAGGAGCAAATCGTTCTTCTGCACGATACAGGATTTGAGGGATTTTTTACAGGATGGGGACCGGAATCTCCAGTAAAGGCATGGAAGGCATTAGCAGATGAGTATGGTATGCTGTATCAGTCGATTCACGCTCCATTTACCAAGTCTGCCGACATGTGGAAAGAAGGTGTGGCGGCAGAGCAGGCGGTTGCGGAATTATTAAATTGTTTACATGTCTGTGCAGAAAATGAAATTCCCGTTATGGTATCGCATGCATTCATTGGTTTCAAGGACCACTCTCCTAATGAAATTGGCGTAGCAAATTACGAAAAGGTGGTTCGTGAAGCTGAAAAACTCGGGGTAAAGGTGGCGTTTGAAAATACAGAAGGAGAAGAATACCTCGCCGCGCTTATGGAGCTTGCAAAAATATATAAATCCGTCGGATTCTGTTGGGATACCGGACATGAGATGTGTTATAACTATAGTAAGGATATGCTTGGACTGTACGGAGATTATCTGATTTGTACCCACTTGAACGACAACCTTGGTATTCGCAGTTATGACGGTAAAATTACATGGATTGACGATTTGCACTTGCTGCCATTCGATGGAATTGCGGATTGGAATGGAATCGCATCAAGACTTGTTCGCAGTAACTTTACAGGGCCTCTCACATTTGAATTGAATACGCATAGTAAACCCAACCGTTATGAAAATGACTGCTATCGCAAGCTCACAACCGAAGAATACTTTGCAGAAGTGTACAAGCGGGCCTGCAGAGTAGCGGCACTTGTACAAAAACACTCACGATAATAAGTATCCCCCGGTTTGACCGGGGGATACTTATTGAATTGTGCAGTTATGCCAATTCTGATGATTTTAATAGGGAATTAAAAGAACTTGATATGACAAAACAAATTAAATTTCTATTAAATAATTAACCTACTACTTGACCGTTTGTCATGTAAACGGTATAATACTCATGAAACTTCTCGTATTTTTTTGAATTAGCGCAGGTGAAGATTGTGTTTGATCGATTTAAAAACCAAAAATACGCACAAATATCATTTTATGTAACCCTGATTCTGTGTGGAGTTATTACATTTTATTTGATAATCTCCAATCTAGGCAGCGTCAAAGCATTTTTTGATAAAATATTTTACGTTCTGTCTCCTCTGATTTACGGATGTATTATCGCTTACATTTTGCTGCCGTTTTCAAAATTATGCGAGCGCAGGATTTTGCGTTTTAAAATCGGTTCCAGAGCGGACCAAAAACTGAAACGGCCGTTAAGCGTATTCATGAGCATGATTTTTTTTGTATTTATCGTTTCCATAGTTGTCGGTCTTATCGTTCCGCAGGTTGGAAGAAGCTTTATGGATTTAGAAGCACAAATCAGCAATTATGTTTCCGCAGCACAGAACTTGGTTGACAAGCTGATTCGAGATTTTCCCCTTTTCAACGGACAATATGAAGGCCTGTCGGATTTTTTAGATGTGAATGAAATTTCCACCGATTTAAAGAGCTTTATCTCAGGATTTTATGCATATCTTGAAAGAGGAGCGAACTATATAGTCTCATATGCCGGACGATTTGTGATTGAAATAAAAAATGTGCTTATTGGCTTTATTGTATCTATATATCTTCTGCTGGCAAGAGAAAAACTTGCTGCTAAAATTAAGAAAATTTTTGCTGCAATCCTAAATCGTCATCACTATTTAAACCTTATTTCATTGATACGATTCACTGACAAAACGGTAGGCGGATTCATCATCGGCAAACTCATTGATTCTATCATAATCGGACTGCTTACTTTTATTGTCATGTCAATTATCGGTATGCCGTTTACTCCTTTAATCAGTGTGGTTATTGGTATTACCAATGTTATTCCATTTTTTGGACCATTCATCGGTGCTATTCCGAGTGCTTTTATTATCTTTATTGCCGAGCCTCCTATGACAATTTGGTTTGTCCTGATGATTTTGATTATCCAGCAGCTTGATGGAAATATCATTGGTCCCAAAATTCTTGGTGATTCTACCGGACTTTCTTCTCTGGCAGTGCTCATCTCCATCACAGTGGCGGGCGGATTCTTTGGAATGGCAGGTATGATTCTCGGGGTACCGGCAGCGGCTGTCATCTGTGCATTAGTGCGTCAGAGGACAGATAGTAAGCTCCGTGAAAAAAATGCCGAAACGAACCTGCAATATTATTATACAGACCCTCCCTTACGTAATTTTGACAAAGAACCGATTTTCCTGCCAAAAGAAGAAGAGAAAAAGGACGAGCCTGAAAAATCAGATGATTGAAGTAACAAATATCTGCTGTCTTATTTTAAAGAAAGCAGATATTTTTACTATTTGTCAATCAAAAAGGAAAAAATTACATTTCTATTCCACCATAACTTTACATATTGTCAAGCACACTATATAAATATATACGTTTGGTCTGAATTATTGTTGAAATACCATTAATATTGTTTAAATCCTTGTCCCTTTAAATAAAAAGCTATTGATTTATTTTAAATTTATTATATAATAAATTTAAAAGCAGTGAAAGGATTTAAATGTTACTTTTACTTAAAAATATGATTTCACAAGGAAGGATTTACACATGAATACACTAGACTACAGCAGGTTGTTGAAAGAAATAATGGATGAGCTGACTGAGCAGGGAGGCACATTCAAACGAATGTTCGGAGAAAAGACAGACAAAGAAATAGAAGAAATGCGATACATAGCCGCTGTTGCTTTAGTAGCAGCAGACCGGTATTATTCAATGTTAACAAGAATGGACTACGCACTTCGTTCACAAGATGAAGTTCATAGCCCCAAAAAATCCGACGAGTAAGCTTACATAATATGGGGAGGATATATGCTGAAAATAGGTTTTGCGGATTATTATCTCGATAACTGGCATGCAAATTACTATCCTAGTTTTATGCGTGACGCCATCTCTCAATACGGATATTCTGCAGAGTTGACCTGTGCTTATGCTTTCTGTGATAAAGCTGGTGGACTCACGACCGAGGAATGGTGTGATAAAAACAAAATGAAAAAATGCCGCTCCATGGAAGAAATGTTGGATTCTGTAGATGCAATCATGGTAATTGCTGCTGATAATTCAGAGTGGCATCCTTATGTTGCCAAACTTCCCTTGACAAGCGGAAAGCCTGTGTTTGTGGACAAAACGTTTGCTCCCAGCTACAGTGAGGGAGTAAAAATGTTTGAGTGGGCGGAGATGCACAGAACCCCTGTATTCTCATCCTCTGCTCAGCGTTATTGTCCAAGCATCACAAATTATTTGAGCCGTGAACGTGGTAAAACTAAGTTCATGTCAACTGTAGGACCTCATGATTTGTCCAACTATGCGGTACATCAGTTTGAACCTATCGTGGCTGTCATGGGGACTGGTGTGAGACGTGTGAAGAGTTTTTCGGTTGGCAGCGCCGTAACGCAGCTTATCCTTGACTACGGAGATAACCGAATCGCTAGTTTTACGCAGACGCCAAATCCATGGGCGGAGTTCAACTTTATGGTTTCTGACGGTGAGAAAGGCGAACGCCTCGACAGCGTGGATTTCTACATCCCCGCAATGAAAGCAATACTGGACTTCTTCAACACAGGAATACCTCCTGTTTCTAAAGAAGAAACGCTCGAAATATTGGCTCTTATCGATGCAGCCAAGCTTGCACGTCAAAAGCCGGATATATGGCTTGATATGTCAGAAATAACAATAAATTAGGAGTAGGGGAATATGGATAAAATAAAACTTCACTATTTAATCGGCGATGTACACTTTGGTGGGCATGATGTTCAACGAGTCGCCATCAATAATAAGATATTGCTTGAGAAAACAGATGCTTTCGATATCCTTATGGTGTGTGATGAACCCAGTGTAGGTGATGTAGATTTTGATTCCTATTTTTCTGGCAGCGGTATGGAAAATTGCGATGTGATTGTTTTTAACTGTGGAAATTATCGGTTTAATACCACAGAAGAACAACATCGCATTGAAAAAGTAGTATCAGGCGGAACCGGTTTTGTATTTTTGCATGGCGATCATCCGTGCTATTGGAAAGAAGTAGGAATGACCGCATGGGATGAAATCGAAAAAATGGCCGGACTTATGTGGCGCAACAAAACAACACATGGAGACTATGCAGATGCACATGTTACAATAAAAATGTCGGCACATCCAATTACACAGGGACTTTCCGATTTCGATACTCGTGATGAAGTCTTCTGCGGCTGTGAAAATGTACACCATGTTCCTCTTGAAATATTGGCAACAGCCTATTCGGATATGAATGTGATATCACGCCACGGTGCACACGGCACCGGCAGAGACGAACCAATTGCGGTTGTTGGTAAATACGGTATGGGAAGAACCTACAATCAAATATTAGGACATGTATGGCCTTTCTACACTGGTCATGGATTGGGTGAAAATACAATGCTTAGCTTTGCACCCAAACAGCTTAGACAGATGTTTGTTCGCGGGTGTGAATGGGCAGCTGCCGGAAAAGTAGAAAAAACGCTTACCTTTGATGGAAGCGCACAACTGATATAACATCGATTTGCGTAAAGCTTTTCAATAAGATTCGGGGAGATTGAGACTCATAGAGCAGCCTCAGTCTTCCCGAGAACTCAAAATCTATAGAACTATACGTTCATATGTTTTTACGAATTCGTTCAAATGCACTTTTTTCAAGACGAGACACTTGTGCCTGCGAAATTCCAATCTCTTCTGCAATCTCCATTTGCGTTTTCCCACCATAAAACCTCATGCTGATGATGGAGCGCTCACGGTCATTCAGTTTTTTTATAGCTTCTTTCAACGCAATGTCTTCCAACCATAGCTCATCGGTATTACTTTCATCGCTCAGCTGGTCCATTACGTATATGGAATCACCGCCATCACTATACACAGTCTCATAAAGTGATACAGGTTCCACAATAGCTTCAAGTGCCCTGGAGACATCTGAGGTTTTTTCGTTTATTTCAGCAGCAATTGCGTCTATGCTCGGCTCATTGCCGCATTTGAGAGAAAGCTGCTCTTTAGCAGCAAGGGCACGATAAGCAAGGTCTCTTACCGACCTGCTGACTCGTATGCTGTTATTATCACGTAAATATCTCCTGACCTCCCCGATTATCATCGGAACTGCATAAGTAGAAAATTCTACTTCTATTTCTACATTGAAGTTATCGACTGCCTTGATAAGTCCGATGCAGCCCACCTGAAATAAGTCATCAAGATTTTCGCGTCTATTAGTAAAACGTTGTATTATACTGAGAACAAGCCTCAGATTGCCATCTATCAGTTTTTCTCTAGCGTGTAAATCTCCTTCTTTTGTTTTTCGGAGCAGTTCTTTTTTCTCACTTGAAGTCAGAGTAGGAAGTCGAGCCGTGTTGACACCGCAAATTTCTACTTTATTATAGTACATTTCAGTATCTTTCCGGTCAATTATATGTGACCTATTGGACTTACTGAAATAATTATTGCCAGAGAAGGTGAGGGATTATGCAAATTCCGTTTTGCCATATCTTTCATGAAATGTGACATAAAAGTAAAAAGCCACAGGATAACCCATGGCTTTTTGTGAATTATCAAACCAAGCAGTAGACTGCATAACTGTCAGCCTTGCGCGAATGAAAACTTAGTCAGCGTATACGCTAACACGTCTTCTTCCGCCTGCGATGTTTTCAAACTTTACTTTTCCGTCTATAAGGGCAAACAGAGTATCATCGGAACCACGGCCTACATTGATGCCGGGATGGATGTGTGTGCCTCTCTGACGAATAATGATGTTACCAGCGATAACGGACTGACCGTCAGCCTTCTTAACGCCAAGACGCTTGGATTCGCTGTCACGACCGTTCTTTGTAGAACCAACACCCTTTTTGTGAGCGAAGAACTGTAAACCAATTCTAATCATTGTTAT
>CAZYWO010000039.1:0-15459 GCA_964651095.1 uncultured Oscillospiraceae bacterium
TATTAAAATATCAGGTTCTTGACATGACTAATGAAGCATTACTATGCAAGGGTTTAGTAGAAAGAATCGGTATGGACGGTTCTGTAATCGGACATGAAAAAATCGGACAGGAAAAAATTAAGACAGAAGTTCCTATGAAAGACCATAAGGATGCAATTCAGCAGGTTTTGGCAGCCGTACAGGATCCTGAACACGGCGTTGTTAAATCAATGGATGAAATAGGAGCAGTTGGACACAGAGTGGTTCATGCAGGCGAAAAATACGCTTCATCAGTTTTAATTACTGAAGACGTAATTAAAGCCTTAGAAGAGTGTGTAGCGCTTGCGCCTCTTCACAACCCACCAAACCTTTTAGGTATTGATGCATGCAAGCAGTTAATGCCTAATACACCGATGGTAGCTGTCTTTGATACGGCTTTCCATCAGACGATGCCGCCTGAATCATATATTTATGCTATTCCTTATGAATATTATCAGAAGTATGGTATTAGAAGATATGGATTCCACGGAACTTCTCATAAATATGTTGCAGAAAGAGCAGCTAAAATGTTAAATACTAATATTGACGATTTAAAGCTCATCACTTGTCACTTAGGCAACGGAGCATCTGTATCGGCTATTAAGAGAGGCAAGTGTATAGATACTTCAATGGGATTTACTCCGCTTGAAGGTCTTGTAATGGGTACCAGATCAGGAGATATTGACCCTGCTATTGTAACATTTATCAGAGAAAAAGAAAATTTACCTCAAGGCCAAGCAAATGAAATACTTAACAAGAAGTCAGGCGTACTGGGTATTTCGGGAGTTTCCAGTGACTTTAGAGATTTAGAGGAAGCTGTTGCCGAAGGAAATGAAAGAGCAGCGCTTGCATTAAAAGTATTCGCTCATAAGGTTAGATTTTATATTGGCGCTTATATTGCTGAGATGAACGGCTGCGATGCTATCATTTTTACAGCAGGAGTAGGCGAAAACGATGTAACTATGCGCGAAATCATCTGTGATAACCTTGGAAACCTTGGAATTAAGCTTGACCCGGTTAAGAACAAGGTAAGAGGTAAGGAAACCATCATTTCTGCAGATGATGCAAGAGTAAAACTTTTGTTAATCCCTACAAATGAAGAACTTATGATTGCAAGAGATACTTTCAATATCGTAACTGCTTTAAAATAATTGTTGACAAATCAAGGCATTTCAGTTTATAATCTAGAAGTTAACGATTATTATGAGATTGACATAAAGAACAAATACTCACAAGGAGGTGTTAAGATATGGCAGTACCTAAACGTAGAACATCAAAAGCTAAAAAGAACAGCAGAAAGTCAGCTAACATGAAGATGACAGCACCAGGATTATCAATTTGTCCACAGTGCCACGAACCAAAGCTTCCTCATAGAGTTTGTCCAAACTGCAACTACTATGATGGTAAGGAAGTAGTAGCTACTGAAGCTTAATTTAATCAATTGGCGATAGACGGCGGGCCATCTGGCTTGCCGTTTTTTGTCATATATTTTACTTTATATTTTGTCGTATAATTAACCATAAAAACAGATAATTATCCGCAAAGGCGTATAATTCTGCAAAAGACAGAAATAGAAATAGAATGAGAGAAAATCATGAAAATAATAGCACATATCTATACGGATTTTCCTGAAAAATTTGGGATTCCAAGGCAAAGCGGGCTTGTGGAAACAAAGAGCTATATAGTTTTTGAACCTCCGTATAATAATCCTGACGCCGTAAGAGGGCTGGAGGAATTTTCTCATATCTGGCTTATATGGCAGTTCTCTAAAAGCATACGCGAAAACTGGTCCCCTACAGTACGACCTTCCAGACTTGGGGGAAACACCAGAGTAGGAGTTTTTGCTTCACGTTCACCTTTTAGACCTAATCCGCTGGGGCTATCATGTGTGGAACTGGAAAAGATTGAATTTAATGAAAAGATGGGAACTGTTCTTCATGTGAAAGGCGCTGATATTTTAAACGGAACTCCCATTTACGATATTAAACCTTATTTGTCTTATGCCGACTCTAAGCCTCAAGCCATAGGCGGATTTGCCCATAGAGTAGAGGACCATGGAGCGGAAGTTTTATTTGAACGTGGAGCGTGCGACAATATTGCTCCGGAAGATATAAAGATCATCGCTAAACTCCTGGCACAAGATCCCAGACCTCATTACCAAAGCACAGAGAATGAGGAAAAGCTCAAGGATGGGCAGGAAAATGACCAGAGAAAATTGCAGAAAAAAGAAAGAGTATATGGCATGGCATATAAAGAATATGAGGTAAAGTTTACGGGTCATGATAAAAAGATTATAGTGAAAAAAATATATAAAAATAATAGGGCAGCTAGTAAGATAAATGTAAAATAAATAAATAAATAAATGAAAGGAGCGGAGCAGGAATCCATGAGCGAAATATCATATATAAAAGAAGATATAACTAAACTTAATGTAGATGCGATAGTAAATGCCGCAAATAAAAGTCTGCTTGGAGGCGGTGGAGTAGATGGAGCAATCCATAGAGCCGCCGGAGGCGAACTTCTTAACGAATGTAAAACTCTAAATGGATGTGAAACGGGAGATGCAAAAATAACTAAGGGATATAATCTTCCTGCAAAGTATGTAATTCACACAGTTGGGCCTGTATATTCCGGCAAAGAGTCCGACCCTGTAAATCTGACGAGCTGTTATGTCAACAGTCTAAATCTAGCTAAGGAAAACAGACTGCATAGCGTTGCATTTCCGGCGATTTCCTGTGGAGTATATAGGTATCCTTGGGAAGATGCAGTAAAGATTGCCGTACAGACTGCCAAGAAATGGATAGAGCAAAACCCGGACTACGATATAAATATAATTTTTTGCTGCTTCAGCGATAAAATGTACGATTTGTACAAGCAGTATTGTTGATTTGAGAAAAATTTACTGTATCAATAAGCGTTCGTCTGCTAAAAGCAAAATTGTCAACAATTTTATATTATGTTGACAAATTTGCTTTTTTTATTTTTGTCAATTTCTCCAACTAATCTTCCATGCGTACAAAGCCATGCCTATTCCCCTAGCAAGAACCTGCTTTTTAAATTAGTCCGTAATCGCGAAGTTCTTCATATAGGAGATACTGGGTCTTGTTAGTTGGGGGACAGAGCGGCAGTCTGTATTCAAGCTGACACATACCCATAAGATACAATGCTGCTTTGATAGGAATAGGATTTACCTCATAAAAGACAGCGTCGATAAGAGGTTTCATCACAACCTGCTCAGAACCTGCCCACGATACTTCACCCTCAAGCCAACTGTGAATCATGCGGCTGTAACGAGAAGGGATAATATTTGAAACCGTTGAAATACAGCCCATCCCTCCAAGAGCCATAATAGGAATGGTTTGATCGTCGTTGCCCGAATATATGTTGAAATTATCATTTATATGCATAGCAAGCTGACATACCTGAGAAATATTGCCGGAAGCCTCTTTAATACCTATAATATTTGGATGCTCCTTGAGAATTTTTACTGATTCAGAGCCCATATTTACACCTGTTCTCGATGGAACAGAATACATTATAATAGGAGAATCTACTGAATCAGCGATTTTCTCAAAATGGGAAATAAGACCAGCTTCTGTACATTTGTTGTAGTACGGAGTGATGATGAGAAGACCGTCTGCACCGGTAGCTTCAGCCTCCTTGGACAGTTCCAGAGCAGTTTCAGTGCAGTTGCCTCCGGTTCCTGCGATTACGGGAACTCTGCCGTTTGTCAGGTCGACTACAAACTTGATAAGCTCGATTTTTTCTTTAGAGGAAAGGGTAGAAGCTTCACCTGTGGTTCCGCACACTACAAGGGCGTCGATGCCTTGTGCAATCTGCCATTCGACGAGTTTCCCCATAGAAACATAATCTATTTTACCGTCTTTGAACGGTGTAATTAAAGCGGTTGCGGCACCTTTAAAAAGTGTCAAAAAATCCACCACCTTTCTTAATTTGATCATATAATAAATAGTGTTAAAATATTATATTCAAACCGATGGATTTTGTTGAAAAGCCGCTGGAAAAGTGTTAAAATATACTATTAAAGTGCGCTTATAATTTATTGACATAAAGAGAGGTATTTGACATGAATGAAAAATTAAAAGTCGGAATTCTTGGAGGAACCGGAATGGTAGGACAGCGTTTTATCGCTTTGCTTGAAAACCATCCATGGTTTGAAGTAACCACCATAGCCGCAAGCCCAAGAAGTGCAGGACAGACTTACGAGGAAGCCGTTAAGGGCAGATGGAAGATGGATACGCCAATTCCTCAGGCCGTTAAAAATATTAAAATTATGAATGTTAATGAGGTGGAAAAGGTTGCAGCCACCGTTGATTTTGTTTTCAGTGCGGTTGATATGACTAAAGAAGAAATAAAAGCAATTGAAGAAGAATATGCTAAGACGGAGACGCCTGTAGTTTCTAACAACAGCGCCCATAGATGGACTCCGGATGTTCCTATGGTAATACCGGAAATTAATCCGCAGCATTTTGAAGTGATAGAGCATCAAAAAAAGAGACTTAACACTAAACGTGGATTTATCGCTGTTAAGCCTAACTGTTCGATTCAAAGCTATGTGCCTGCGTTAAACGCATGGAAAGAATTTGAACCTTATGAATGTGTAATTACCACCTATCAGGCGATTTCCGGCGCAGGAAAAGATTTTAACGCATGGCCTGAAATGGTTGAAAACATCATTCCGTATATAGGCGGTGAGGAAGAAAAGAGCGAGCAGGAACCTCTTAGAATTTGGGGAAGACTTGAAGGCGGAGAAATCGTTAAAGCTGAGGAACCTAAAATAACGTGTCAATGTCTCAGAGTACCTGTTTTAAACGGTCATACGGCGGCAGCTTTTGTGAAATTCAGAAAGAAACCTACTAAACAGCAACTTATTGAGAAACTGGAAAGCTATAAGGGATTCCCTCAGGAAGCCAACCTTCCTATGGCGCCTGAACAGTTTATCAAATATTTTGAAGAAGATGACAGACCGCAGGTAAAAGCCGATGTAGATAGAGATAAGGGAATGGGAATTTCCATCGGCAGAATCAGAGAAGATAGTATTTACGATTATAAATTTGTGGGACTTTCACACAATACAATAAGAGGCGCTGCGGGAGGCGCTATACTCTGCGCTGAAACTCTTAAAGCGAAAGGGTATATCGGTAAAAAATAAAATTTGGTAAGGAGTGTATCGTATTTTCAATACATTCAATTTATTTCCATTATAAAAATTTGGAGGAAAATATGACATATTTTGAGGCGGTTATTTTGGGTTTGGTGCAGGGACTCGCTGAGTTTCTGCCAATAAGCAGTTCCGGTCATCTGGCGCTGCTTGAACAGTTTTTTGAGATAAGCGAAGAAAAGGTGCTGCTTTTCGCTGTTTTGCTTCATGTAGGCACGCTGATTTCAGTATTTATAGTATATTGGAAAGATATTTGGGAGCTGCTTGTTGAACTTTGTCTCACTGTCAGGGATTTAGTTACGGGCAAGGGACTTAGGCTGAATGAAAGAACGGTAAGAAAGCTGGGAGTAATGATTATAGTTGCGACAATTCCTACAGCATTGATTGGAGTTTTATTTAACGACTTTTTCGATTCTCTTTATACGTCGATTCTGCCTATAGGAATTGGGTTAATAATAACAGGTTTTATGTTAACATTCGCAGAGAAAATAGGTTCGGCCAATAGGGGCATCAAACAGATGAACTTCAGAAACGCTGTTTTTATCGGCGTTGTGCAGGGAATTGCAATATGTCCGGGGATTTCAAGATCAGGTTCAACTCTGTTCGGAAGCTTGATTTGCAATCTGGACAGAAAATTTGCAGTTAAGTTTGTTTTCCTTATTTCAATTCCATCTATTTTAGGTTCTGCAATTTTAGAAACTCCTGCTGCTATTGAGGCTGGCTTTGATATGGAACAGTTTGGGCCTATTTTGGTCGGGATGATTATTGCGGCAGTATCGGGACTGATAGCGATTAAGACTATGATAAAAATTGTTTCCGATAAGAAATTAAACTATTTTTCATACTACGTATGGCTTTTGGGATTAGCCGTAGTAATATATAGTTTTGTCCAATAAACCTCCAAAAAGAGACTGAACAGAACTCCACGGATAAATTGGGATAAAACCACTAAGAATTAGGAGAGATAAAAATGTCTGAAACAAAACGAGGCCCGGGAAGACCTCCCGGTTCAAAAAACAAGACAACTAAGACAAATAACACGACTAAAGGCAAAGCAGACTCCAAGGCAAAAGCCAAGGCTCAGGAAATTCAGGCAAAGAAGGCTGCCAACAAGCGTGTAATAGATGAAATATGGGCAATAACTACCATTGCAATCGGAATTTTCCTCGTAATCGCAACTTTTGCCGGAAGAGCCGGAAAACTGGGTGAAATAATAGGATTGTGCCTCAAAGGATTGTTTGGTTTCATGGCTTACGTGCTGCCTTTTTATCTGATAGTTTTCGGAATACTGCTCTTTGCAAGGCAAACATCTCATTTCTCCCTGAAAACGATAGGGATGCTTTTAGTCATACTGCTTATGATCTGCACCATGAACTCGGTCAGATTCGTTGACGAAGAAAAAATAAAATGGTCCATAGAAGCGATAAAAGCATTTTATACGACAGGTGAAGAATTGCTAAGCGGCGGATTTTTTGGCATGATATTTGGTTCAGCGCTGATAATGTGGCTGGGGAAAAGCGGCTGCTGGATATTTACAGTGGTAGTAACCATCATCTGTCTGCTGCTTTTGATTAACACTCCTGTATCGAGATTCTTTGCTAAAATCGGAGCAAAAATTGAGGAAAGAAAACTTATAAAGGAAAACGCTCATCTCGATATGGAAGATGATGACGATGATAATTATGGGGATTACCAGAGATATGAAGAAACAGTTCAGCCGGGTATAAAGTTCTCTTCAGGCAGAGCTGTAAATCCGGATAAAGAAAGCAATCAGACAATTGCAAGCAAGATTGCAAGCTCAAGAGAGGGAACTGCGTCAAAACGTGAAATTAAAATAGTAAACAGCAGCATTTTAGAAAATGACGAACAGCTTATGCCCGAAGAATCTAAGGAACAGATAAAAGAAAAAGAATATGTTCCGCCTAGTAAGGTAGTTCCTCTTACATCTGAAAGGAAAAACAGTATTCTTAAATACATGAACGACGACAGCCTTTTTGACCGAAAAAGATCTGAAACCACCGGACTGGAGGATAAATGCAGTGTGCCGGAAGGATATGGTATTGAAGGCTCAGGTTATACGTCTTTAAAAGGAACGGGTCTTGACTCTGATTCAAGTACCGGCAGTGAAAAAAAACAGAATCCGGCAGAAACAGACTCATATCAGGTGGAATTTAACCAACAGAATATGGGAACTCCGGCACGTGAGGTTGTTGAAAAAATAAGCAATAAGGAAGCTCGCGAAGCTGTGCTTACAGAAGAAGAACTCAATCAGAGCCGGCCTGTCAAAGTGTATAAGAAACCGCCTATCGCGCTGCTGGAAAGACCTACAGGCGGTGTAAAATCAAATAACAGTATTCTTACTGCTAAGGCAGAAAAACTGGAGGAAACCTTAAAGAACTTCCATGTAGATGCACGTGTAGTTCAGGTAACTCAAGGACCGACAGTCACAAGATATGAAATACAACCTGCGGTGGGCGTTAAAGTAAACAGCATAGTCAGACTTTCCGACGACATAGCCCTGAACCTAGAAGCTAAATCCATAAGAATCGAAGCACCTATACCGGGAAAGGCTGCCGTAGGAATCGAAGTGGAAAACGATGCTGTCACAATGGTTCGCCTGCGCGAAATTATAGATTCTGACGAATTCAAAAAGAGCAAGTCCAAGATAACTTTCGCCGTCGGTAAGGATATAAGTGGAAACGCCATAGTGGCAGACCTTAAGGCGATGCCGCATCTTTTGATAGCCGG
Source organism: uncultured Oscillospiraceae bacterium (assembly GCA_964651095.1). GTDB lineage: Bacteria > Bacillota > Clostridia > Peptostreptococcales > Anaerovoracaceae > SUG1106. The sequence goes on from CAZYWO010000039.1 coordinate 7,949, forward strand.
TTCCACAGGCTCAGGCAAATCCGTATGCATAAACAGCATTATAACCAGCCTTATTTATAAAGCAACGCCGGAGGAAGTTAAGCTTATATTAATCGACCCTAAAGTAGTTGAATTGGGCAATTACAATGGTATTCCTCACTTGCTTATTCCGGTTGTAACCGACCCGTCTAAGGCGGCAGCGGCGCTCAACTGGGCTGTGGCGGAAATGACGGACAGGTACAAGAAATTTGCGGAAGAAGGGGTAAGAGACTTAGAGTCTTACAACGAATCTGTGAGAGCCAATGAGGAATTGGAAAAAGTAATGCCGCAGGTGGTAATAATAATCGATGAACTTGCCGACCTGATGATGGCGGCTCCATCGCAGATTGAAGAATCCATATGCCGTCTGGCACAGATGGCAAGAGCCGCAGGTATGCACTTGATTGTAGCGACCCAAAGACCGTCGGTCGATGTAATTACCGGAGTCATCAAAGCCAACATACCATCAAGAATTGCCTTTGCAGTCTCATCTCAGGTGGATTCAAGAACCATTCTCGACATGCAGGGTGCAGAAAAACTTGTAGGTAAAGGCGATATGCTCTTTAACCCTATGGGAATGGGCAAGCCGATTCGAGTTCAAGGTACGTTTGTAACCGACGGAGAGGTACATAAGGTAATAGAATTTGTAAAAAGTCAGGTTGAGGAAGGTCAACCTTCCTATAATCCGGATGTTTTAACTAAAATAGAAAGGACCGATGTTCAGGAAAGTATGAACGACAGCGACGAATTGCTGCCTGAAGCGATAGACTTAGTTGTAAGAAGCGGACAGGCTTCCGTCTCCATGCTGCAAAGACGTTTTAGAATAGGCTATAACAGAGCCGCACGTATCGTAGATATGATGGAGGCAAGAGGTATTGTTGGACCTCAGGACGGCAGCCGCCCTCGTCAGGTTCTGATGACTAAGGAAGAACTGGAAAGGATGGAAACTGAAACAGAGGAAATATAGAATGAAAGTATATTTTGAAACATTAGGATGCCCTAAAAATTTCAACGACACTCAGGTGGCAAAAGGAGTTCTTCTTAATTCGTCAGGTTATGAAATTGCTGAAAATCCGGAGGATGCAGATGTTATCGTAGTCAATACCTGTGGATTTATTAACGACGCTAAGAAAGAATCCATCGAAAAAATTTTCGATTATATGCCATATAGAGAAGAGGGCAAGAAACTGGTGGTGTCAGGCTGCCTTTCAGAGCGATATGCCGACGAACTTTTTGACGAAATGCCGGAGGTAGACTGTTTTCTCGGAGTTAACGAATACGAGAGGATGCCTGAGATTTTAGGTGATCTCGATAGGAGAAAAAAAGTGGTGACGAAGTGCTTTACCGATGTGCTGCCTAAAATGACAAGAAAGCTTGAAGAAAACCCTTACACCGCTACTTTAAAAATTGCCGAAGGCTGCGATAACTGCTGCGCTTACTGCGTAATCCCTCAAATCCGAGGCAGATACAGAAGCAAAAAGATGGAAGATATATTAGATGAAGCAAAAGAACTGGCGGATGCAGGCTGTAAAGAGATCATATTGATCGCCCAAGACGTTACCAATTACGGCAGAGATCTATACGGAGAATTGAAACTTGCCGAACTGCTCAGAAAGCTTTGCAAAATAGAAGGACCTGAGTGGATTCGTCTGATGTATTGCTATGAAGATAGAATAACGGATGAACTTATTCAGGTTATGGCTGAGGAACCAAAGATTTGCCACTATATAGATATTCCTATTCAGCACGCCTCTGACCATGTGCTTCACGCAATGAAAAGGCGTTCCACCGAAAATTCCATTAAAAACACCATAGAGAAATTGAGAAAAGCGATTCCGGATATTCATATCAGAACGACGTTGATTGTGGGATTTCCTTCAGAAAGCGAGGAAGATTTCGATATACTTTTGGACTTCGTAGAGAAAACTAAATTTGCGCGTCTTGGCGTTTTCGCTTATTCACAGGAAGAAAACACCGTAGCAGGTCAAATGAAAGAACAGATTGACGAGGAAATTAAACAGGAAAGGCTGGATGCAGTAATGCGAAGGCAACTTGATATTTCTCTTGGCTATAATAAGGAAAAAATCGGGCAGGTAGTTCAGGTCCTTGTAGAGGAGCGGGACAAAGACAGAAGCTATGTAGGAAGAACCTGTTATGATGCGCCTGAAATCGATAATTCAATCTTGTTTACATCCGATAGGGCTCTTAAGGCAGGAGATATGGTTAAAGTCATCGTCGAAGATGCCTTTGATTATGATTTAGTTGGCAGGGAGGTTTAATATGAATTTACCTAATAAATTGACAATAGGCAGAGTTGTGGCAGTACCGTTTTTTATTGCTGCATACATGATGGAATACTATATATTGGCGTTCGTAATTTTTATAGCTGCTTCATTTACCGATATGCTTGACGGCAAAATAGCGCGTAAATATAATCTGGTTACCAATTTTGGAAAAATTATGGACCCTCTTGCAGACAAAGTGCTTGTCTATTCAGCTTTTTGCCTCATGATACCTCAATATGTTCCGGCGTGGATGTTTATCATTATTTTAGCAAGAGAATTTACTGTTGCCGGCATGAGAACCGTTGCCGCTTCCGAAGGCATAGTAGTAGCGGCGGGAATGAGCGGCAAAATTAAAACCGTTCTGCAAATGATTGCAGTTCCACTTTTGTTGCTGGTGCCTGCTTTACCCGGCATAAAGCTGCTGTGGTGGGCGGCGCAAGCTTTCCTGTGGGCATCTCTTGTGATGACTGTTTACTCGGGAATCGAATATGTAGTTCAGAACAAACAAGTATTTTCAATGAAATAATAGCTTTTTGAATTAATTATAAATCCTGCGTATTGTCATTTTTAATAATGTCAAATTTGATGCAGGCTGATCGCAGCTGTAGATAAATTGCAGCAACAGACTAATATTTACGGAGATTGACTATGAAAACAGCAATTTTAACTGTAGGAACAGAAATTTTATTCGGACAGATTGTTAACACAAACGCATCGTTTCTATCGCAGCAGCTTCAAAACATGGGATACGATGTAATGTATCACTATTCGGTAGGAGATAATCCTAAAAGACTGAAAGAACTTATCGATTTTGCTTTTCACGATTGTGATTTAATTCTTACAACCGGAGGATTAGGTCCTACTCAAGACGATTTGACTAAAGAGGTAATCGCTGAAGCCATGGGCGACATCATCGTTGAAAATCCGGAGTGTATGAAGAATCTTCACGCTTACTACGAAAAAAACGGTTACGCCATGACTCCAAACAACCTTAAACAGGCATATATGCCTTCAAGAGCCACAGTGCTGCAAAACGATGCGGGCACGGCTCCCGGCTTTGCTTTGGAAAGAGACGGCAAGATGATTATCGCCATGCCGGGACCTCCTCGCGAAATGACAAGGATGTTTGAACTGAAGGTAAAGCCACTGCTCGAGAGCAGACAAGACAGCGTCATCTACTATAGGATTTTAAGAACTTTTGGAATTGGTGAATCTAAGATGGAAAACGACCTCCTTCCGCTTATAGACGGTCAAACTGACCCGACCATTGCAACCTATGCAAAGGAGGGCGAGTGCAGCCTTAGAATTGCATCCAAAAGAGCCACCAAGCAGGAAGCTTCCAAAGCTGTAGACGAGATGATCGGCCGAGTGGACAAAATCATTGGAGACTACATCTATAGTTATGACGATGAAGATTTAATAGATGTGGTAGGAAAACTCCTTCTGGAAAAGAAAATCACGATTTCATGTGCCGAATCATGCACCGGCGGAAAGTTTGCGGCGGCGCTTACTGATATTCCGGGGATATCGGAGGTATTTGAGAGAGGCATCGTAACCTACAGCAATCGCGCTAAGATGGAGGAACTGGGTGTTAAAGCTGAAACTCTTGAAAAATATGGAGCCGTAAGTCCTGAAACTGCCGAAGAAATGGCAGCCGGACTGGCATTAAAGACCGGTTCCGATCTGTGTATTTCAGTAACGGGCATTGCAGGCCCGGGCGGCGGCACAGAAGAAAAACCGGTTGGTTTGGTGTACATCGGACTGGCCTATAAAGGTCAAATTAAAGTAGTTCAATCCAAACGCAGAAATATTAACAGAAAGTGGAACAGAAATTACGCAGTGCTTGCAATGCTAAATGAAGTTTACAGTTTAATAAAATAGTAAATTTAATAGCTGAAGCTAGTCATAACATCAGATTTTTTTAAAATTATTTTGTAAAATGTACAACAATTTTTGTAAAAATGTTGTACATTTTTTGTATTAGAAAACCACCGGTAATGCCGGTGAATAGTTATTTTTATCCCTCCCAAAATTAGCCCAACTTCTTAAATTTTCATTCTATTTATGCAAAATCATGAGATCGTTTTATAAAAAGTTATGAACTATATTGACAAAAGAACAGTTGTTCTGTACAATACAAACATAAAATGACATAAGGGAGAAAATATCATGGATGAAATTAAAAAAGCAATTCATTTAAAATTATTTGAATTACAAGACTTAGAATATAGGGAATTTTGCTCTAAACTAATGCCTACAGTAGATAAAGAGACCGTTATAGGAATTCGTACACCTCAACTTCGCAAACTTGCTCGTGAGGCGGCAAAAATGCCTGATATAAATCAGTTCATGGATGAACTTCCACATAAATATTATGAAGAAAATAACCTGCATGGTATGATTATCGAAACCATAAAAGATTATGATGAATGTATATATAGATTAAACGAATTTTTGCCTTATGTGGATAATTGGGCTACTTGTGATATAATTTCACCTAAAATTTTTAAAAAGCATACTGAAGAACTTTTGAATCAGATTAGAAACTGGATAGATTCAGAACATACTTATACCGTTCGTTATGGCATAGGTATGCTTATGAGATTCTATCTCGATGATGAATTCAAACCTGAATATTTAGAAATGGTGTCAAGGATTGAATCCGACCAATACTATATCAATATGATGATTGCATGGTATTTTGCCACAAGTCTAGTCAAACAGTATGGTGAAACGATACCATATATAGAAAGAAAGGCTCTGAACTCATGGACACACAATAAGGCTATTCAAAAAGCTATTGAAAGCAATCGGGTTACCGATGAAAATAAAGCATATCTGCGTACATTGAAAATAAAGTAGGCAACTGTTATGGCAATGTGGAATCAGTGGAGAGGCTGCCATAAATGCAGCGAAGGCTGTAGATATTGCTATATTCATAAAGGCGATATGAGACGCGGCAAAAATACCGATGTGATAAGAAAGAGCAATAAATTTTTTCTGCCAATACAAAAAGATAAAAACGGAAATTTTAAGATAAAATCAGGGAAAACGGTTTACCTGTGTTTTTCAACAGATTTTCTTATAGAAGATGCTGATCTGTGGCGAGATGATTGCTGGGACATAATGAAAAAACGTCAGGACTTAAAGTTCATATTTTTGACTAAACGCATTGATCGTTTTTTTAAATGCATACCAAGAGACTGGGGCAGCGGTTATGACAACGTGGTAATAGGCTGTACCGTGGAAAATCAGAATAATGCAGATTACCGATTATCGGTTTTTGACAAATTACCAATTAAGCATAAAAATATAATATGCCAGCCTTTTATAGAAAGAGTGGATTTATCTGAACATCTCCAAAATGTGGAGCTGGTAGTAGTGAGAGGCGAGTCTGACCGGAACGCGCGTATATTAAATTATGATTGGGTATTGAAAATCAGACAGCAATGTATAGAAAACGGCGTTAATTTTCAATTTCGTCAGCTTGGAACTAATTTTGAAAAGGATGGCAGACTTTATAAGATAAAAACCAATCGTTTATTCAGTCAGGCGAGAAAAGCAGATATTGATTGGTACATAGATAAAGATTCTTAACCAATACTTACATTAAAAATCTTTCTTTTTATGATGAAAGCAGTCCTTTGACAGTTCGCATAATAATCTATCTATTATAGTTTTAACGTTGATATTTAAATGTTAATCACAATTTATGGAAAATATTGACATTAAATTTTAGATGTGATAAAATAATTATATAAACAATTATAAAATTTTGTTAAAAACCCTTGACCCAAAGAACAAAATAGGGTATTATAAGAACATAAGAACAAATGTTCACAAACGTTAGGATAATTTGGAGGACAACATGGGCGTTAATAAAACAGAAAAGGATAAAGCTTTAGAGGCTGCAATGGATCAGATTCAGAAGCAGTTTGGTAAAGGCGCTATTATGAAACTCGGCGACAATACTCACATGAACATCGACGCTATTTCAACAGGCTCTATAAGTTTAGATATAGCTACCGGCATAGGTGGAGTACCAAAAGGAAGAATCGTTGAGATTTATGGACCTGAATCTTCAGGTAAGACTACAATTGCATTACATATTGTGGCACAGGCTCAGATGTCAGGCGGAAAAGCCGCTTTCATAGATGCAGAGCACGCGCTTGACCCTATTTACGCAAAGAATTTAGGAGTAAACGTAGGCGACTTACTGGTATCTCAACCTGATACAGGTGAACAGGCGTTGGAAATTTGTGATATGCTAGCCAGAAGTGGAGCATTAGACGTGATAGTTATAGACTCTGTGGCAGCGTTAGTACCTAAAGCAGAAATTCAAGGTGATATGGGAGATGCTCACGTTGGTCTGCAAGCAAGGCTTATGTCACAAGCGCTTCGTAAAATTACAGGTACTGTTAATAAATCGAATACTTGTGTAATTTTTATTAACCAGCTTCGTGAAAAGGTAGGTATAATGTTTGGAAATCCGGAAGTTACTACAGGTGGTAGAGCCCTTAAATTCTATTCCTCTATAAGAATGGATGTAAGAAGAATCGAAAGTCTAAAAGTTGGTGACAATGTAGTAGGTAACAGAACGAGAGTAAAAATAGTAAAGAATAAAGTAGCGCCGCCGTTTAAGCTTGCAGAGTTTGATATTATGTACGGTGAAGGCATTTCAAAGGTCGGAGATATACTGGATTCCGCAGCAGAAGCTAAAATTATTGCGAAGGCGGGCTCATGGTATAGCTTTGAAGGAGAGAGAATCGGACAGGGCAGAGAAAATGTTAAAGTTTATCTAAAGGAACATCCTGCAATTATGGATAAGATTGAGGGTATGCTTTTAGATCAGATTAAAAAAGACGATAACGATACACCTGAACCTGAGATCCCTGAAGAAGATATTTCAGAAATTATGGATCTGTTTGTAGATGACGACGGTGTTGTTATCGAAAAATAAAATAATAAAAATTCCTTTTTAAAATATCAGTTCAAATGAAAAATAATCTGACAAGTTTATTATTGTGCGGTAAATAAATAGCTATATTTGACAGCCTTTTGAGATTATAAAAAGAGTTATTTCCAATATTGCTGTACTTAAGCCGCCCCATACAGACTTCGAGTTTAGTGAAAGGGGAAATTAGATAAACAATGATTGAGTGAAAAGTTAAATTCCACTTGTAAACTTAAATTCCGTATTGATGACTA
>CAZYWO010000040.1:0-14991 GCA_964651095.1 uncultured Oscillospiraceae bacterium
TCTGTTTTCAGATGCCAGAAGAGATATAATACAGAGCCATATATTACAATATATCATATCGTTATTAGACGTTGTAATTGAAAAATACAGGTCTGAAGCGGTTTTTAGAACGCTCAAATCGGGATTTAGCGATTTGAGTTTAGAAGAAATCACCGATATAGAAAACTATGCCATTAAGTATAGAATCAAAGGTTCCATGTGGAAAAAACCTTTCATTAAAGGCGAGAAAGAGTACGGTTTGGAAGAACTAGGCAGGCTGGAATCAATTCGCCTGCGTGCCGTAGAGCCGATGCAAAAATTTGAGGAAATATTTAAGGCAGAAACCAACGCCTGTTTTGTGGAAGCCTTATATAAATATCTTTACGAAGATGTAATGCTTCCCGATAAAATTATCGCTTACATAAAACAGCAGGAGGAACAGAACAGACTTGATTTGGCAGAGGAAACCGGCCAGATATGGGACAGCCTTGTGGCAATTTTAGATCAGATTTCCGAGCTGATCGGCGATGAAAAGTTCGATGCAAAAACCTTCCGTGATCTGTTTAGAGTCGGACTTTCCCAGGTGGAAATCGGTGTAATTCCGCCTACTAAAGACGGTTTGATGATGGGAACCATGCAGAGAAGCAGAATGGGAAAAATCAAGGCCTTGGTGGTAGTGGGCGCTAATGAGGGAATTCTTCCTCAGGAAAAACCTGCTGCTGGACTTTTTGGAACAGAAGAAAAGGAGTTGTTCAAAGACCGGGGTGTCGAACTATGTAAGGTGGATTCAATCAGACTTATGGAAGAACGAATGGGAATATACCGAAATCTTTCCAGACCATCGGAACATTTATACGTAAGCTACAGCATGGCAGACATAGATGGAAGCCCCTGCAAGCCGTCAAGCGTTTTTAATAAACTAAGAGAACTGTTTCCTCATATTACGGTGGAGAAAGATGTGCTTAACCGAGGTGAAGCAGGGGACCTGATAAACGGAAGCATGGGAGGGCTGCGGCACTTAACGGAAGCCTTGCAAGGCGTGTGCGAGGGAGATGAACTTGCTTCCGAATGGAGAGAAGTTATTGACTGGTATAAGGCTTGGAACCCTGAAAAGCTTAACCTAATTAAAGACGGAATCAGATTTACCAATAAGCAGGAGGAATTGGGGAAGAAAGTGAGCCATGCTCTGTTTAAGAAAGACGTTTATCAAGCCATGAGCCTTAGCCCTTCGCGCCTTGAAAAATTTTCTCGGTGTCCGTTTTCCCATTTTGTTGCATATGGACTTAATCCGGAAGAAAGACGGATTTTTCAGGTAGCTCCCAGAGAAATCGGCGATATTTACCACGAATGTCTGATGAACTTAACACGTAAACTGACGATTCCGGACATAGAGATTACTGATCCCAATTCACCATGGATGCGTATTACAGAAGAAGAATGTCGGAAGTTTGCTGAAGAATTAGTCATGGTACAGGCGGAGAACTACCGCGAAGGGCTTTTTAAGTTGGGCAACGAAGAAAAGTACCGCAGCCAGCGTATTGTGGATATATGTCAAAAGGTTTGCTGGGTTGTAATACAACAAGTTCGCGCCGGAAACATTGTAAGATGTGAGTTTGAAGTACCTTTCAGCCGTAAGGGCAAAATACAGCCTATCGAGATTCAACTTGAAAACGAAACCGTATATATCGAAGGAAAAATTGACAGAGTCGATTATTTAAAAGGCGACAGAGTAAAGATTATAGATTATAAAACCGGAAACGAAACTTTTGATATAGACGAGGCTCAGGCAGGATACCGCCTTCAGCTCATGCTGTATTTAAAAGCCTCCATGGAACAGACAAAAAAACCTGCTGGAGTGTTTTATTTTAATATCAGTGAGCCGATGATAGATATGTCTGCTAAAGATGCGAGCAGTGAGGAAATTGCTGATAAAGTCAAGAAAAACTTCAAACTTAACGGCGTTATAGTGGACGATCCGGAGGTTATAAGAAATGTAGCGGGAGATTTTAGTGGTTATTCAGATATTTTACCTTTAAGAAACGGCAAAGAGGGAATAGCGGCTACCGGAAAAGGCGCTTTGCTGTCGGAAGAAGAATTTTCTGCTTTGCAAGAGACGGTGGGAGAAAAAGTAAAGGAGATTTGCAAGGACTTAATAGAGGGGAACATAGACATCCACCCTATGAAAACATCTGAACGTTCAGCATGTACCTATTGTCAATATAAGGGGATATGCAGATTCGATACTATTTTTGAAGGATGCAGATACAATTTAATTTAGCGTTGGAACATTTAAAGGGGCTGATTTTTAAGACGGCCCCTTTTAGATTTTCCTCAGTTACTCGCTTATCTCGCCGCGTAAGTCACGATCCATAAGCTCTTTAATCTTATCTACAGGATAGTCCAGACTGAAAAGATAATAAAGCTTGGCGATAGCAGCTTCAGTTGTCATGTCGTGGCAGCTAACAGCGCCGTATTTTTTAAGGGCATTGCTGGTCGCATAAGTGCCGATTTTGGTAGTTCCCTGGTAGCATTGGGAACTTACGGCTACAACAGAGCCATTTTCTGACGCACGTCTGATACTGTCGATAAGCTGTATATTATTACTTGGAATATTGCCTTCACCAAAAGTTTCTAAAACCACGCCGCTCAATTTATTTGAAATGATTTCCTCAAATAGTTCAAACTGCATACCGGGAAAGAGTTTTAAAACTCCTATGGGTACCTGACGAAATTCAGTAAGTTTAAAATCGCCGTGCTGCGTAGGGATGGACAAGGCAGTCTTGTTATATTTTATATCTATTCCCACATTTGCTAATGCGGGATAATTGGGCGAAGTGAAAGCCATGAGATCATTTGCGGAAGTCTTGGTGGAACGATTGCCTCGCAGAAGTTTTCCTGCAAAGTAAAGACAGACTTGGTTTGCTATACCCTCTGAAGCTATAACCATGGAATTAATAAGGTTATCCCGGCCATCGCTTCTAAGCTCGCAAAGGGGTATTTGAGCGCCCGTGAAAATCACCGGTTTGCCCAGCCCCTCCAGCATAAACGATAAGGCAGAAGCGGTATACGACATGGTATCCGTTCCATGAAGCACCACGAAACCATCGTAATCGTAGTATCTTTCTTTTATGGCTCGGCCTATGTTTACCCATTCTCCAACAGCCACATTGGCAGAGTCAAGCAGTGGGTCGAATTCTACTATATCCCAATTGGGCATGGCAGCATTTCTAAGTTGAGAAATATCTGCAAGCAGATGAGGAAAATAATCCTTTTTTGGCGCGTAGCCTTGGGCGGTGGGAACCATTCCAATAGTTCCGCCTGTGTATAAAATGCAAACTTTTTTCTTCATAACACTTATACTTTCCTTTATTTTTTAATTGATTTGTTTGAACTAAAAAATTTTATATGGTTGCAGGTAAAACTATTTTAGCACACTTTGACCACTTTAGAAATTTAAAATATTGTGATAAAATAGAAAAAATCAATAAATTGTTGAATCTGTAAATCTTAGTAATGATCATTGGAGAGAAAATGAATAAAAGGACTTTTTTCGGATTACTTGGTATTATACTCTTTATTCTGATTTCTAAAATTGAGCCGCCTGAAGGATTGACTGTTCAATCGATGAGGTGTCTTGGAATCTTCGCATGGGCTGTATGCTATTGGGTAGGAGAAGTTCTGCCTTTTCTGGTTACATGCATGGGAATATTCTGTTTGCTGTGTCTTAGCGGAGCGACTACTTTTGAAACGGCGGTCAGCGGTTTTTCCAACAGTGTAATATGCTTCATTCTGGGCGCTATGGGCATAAGCGCAGCTCTTACTAAAAGCGGACTTATGAAAAGGATATCATTTTATATAATGAAGCTTTTTTCTCCTACTTTTAAGGGACAAACCATAGGACTTATGGTTGCAGGACTGGTGATTAACCCGCTGGTGCCAAGCGTTACAGCTAAGACGGCAATGGTAATACCTATTTCTAAAGGGATTTCTGACGCTATGGGCTACAAGCCCTACAGCAAGGGCATGTATGGAATTTGGAGCGCATGTTTTGCAGGAATAACTTTGGCAAGCTACGGCTTTTACAATTCCAACTTTGTATGTTTATTCGCCAGAAGTATGCTGCCGGAACAAGTACAAGTTCGATTTAATCTTTTTAACTGGTTTGTAGCGTCGCTTCCATGGCTTGTAATTATCATGGCAGGGATGACGTTATGTATAAATTTGTTGTATAAACCTGAAAAAAACAGTGAAGCGGTAAACCGGGAATACATATCCGAAGAACTGAAGAAAATGGGAAATCTTTCAAAAGACGAAAAAATCTGTTTGGCAGTGCTTTTGATTGCGGTTATATTATGGGCTTTAGAAAATCAAACCGGTCTTGATTCCCATGTTATCGCTGTGGCGGCGGTGGTTATTCTTATGGTGGCAAAGGTCATAAACACAGACGACTTTGTGCAGGGCGTAGGTTGGAACATGATAATGATAATCGCTTTGCTTATGGGACTAAGCAGCGCTTTTTCTCAAACAGGAATAAATGATTGGATTTCTATATTGATAACGCCCCTTGTAGAAAGGATGGCAGGCAACATCTTTATTCTCATGACGGTAATAGTACTTGTTGTGTATTTGCTGCGTTTTGCAATTACGTCACAAATTGCTGCAATGCCTATTTTGCTGAGCATGTTTCTGCCTGTATGCGATATAACAGGAATTAATCCATGGGTAATAAGTTTTGCCGCGCTTACTTCCAATGCAATATGGGCGGCGCTGTATCAGAATGTTTACGGTATGCAGGGATTCGCAGCTTATAACGGTGAAAAGGCAATAAAATATGGGCAGCTTTCAAAAGCGGCAATTTGCTATATGATACTTAATCTTTTGGCTATTATGGCGTGCATCCCTCTGTGGTCTGAAATGGGTTTAATGGGATAATAGTTTGAATTTTAGGTTCATTTGACAGTCAGCGACAATGTTTTGAGTTGGAAAATCAGTGAATATGTGATAAAATAAGGAAAACGACCGTTGAGGGAGGAATGAATGATGTCAAATACACCTACACCACATATATCAGCAAAGACAGGAGACTTTGCACAGACCGTTCTGATGCCGGGAGATCCGCTGAGGGCCAAGTTTATTGCAGAGACTTTTTTTGAGGATGCTGTTCTGGTAAATAATACAAGAGGCGTTCAGGGATACACAGGTAATTATAAGGGAAAAAGAGTATCCGTAATGGCTTCCGGAATGGGAATGCCATCGATTGGTATTTACTCTCACGAACTTTTTAATTTCTATGATGTAAAGAATATTATAAGGATAGGTACTGCGGGCGTAATAAGACCTGACTTAAAGGTTAGAGATATTGTAATCGGACAGGGAGCTTGTACAAACTCAAACTTCGGCGCTCAGTTTGGATTGCCGGGAACATTTGCTCCAATCTGTTCTTATGAGCTGCTTGTCAAGGCAGTTGAAGCTGCTAAAAAGATAGGAGTAAATCCGGTTGTAGGCAACCTTTATTCGTCGGATACTTTCTACGATGATTCGATGGGACTTTCCAAGTGGCAGAAGATGGGAGTGCTTGCCGTTGAAATGGAAGCGGCAGCCCTTTATATGAACGCTGCAAGAACAGGAAAAAACGCTTTGGCAATATGCACAATTTCGGATAATCCTTTCACAGGTGAAGAAACTACTGCTCAGGAGCGGCAGGTATCTTTTACCAAGATGATGGAAATTGCTTTGGAAATAGCATAAAACTCTATCTACTCTAGGAAATAAAGGCACTTAAAAAGTGCCTTTTGTGTTGATAAAACCTGCCAAAAATGGTACAATAACAAAATATAATCAGCGTGTATGTACAATGAACTCAGGAGGACAGATATGAAGGAGAGATATCCAAGGCTAGAAATTAATCTGGCCCACTTAAAACATAATGTTTCTAAAGTTGTGGAAAAGTGCGGAAGTTATGGCATACAGATAGTAGGAGTAATTAAAGGCGCTACCGGACTGCCTCAGGTAGCTAAACAATTTGATGAAGGCGGAGCGGCTTTTATAGGTTCATCCAGACTTGAACAAATAGAGGACGCGATAAATGCAGGAATTAATAAACCTATGATGCTTATCAGGGTTCCTATGCTCAGCGAAGTTCAAGAAGTCATCAGACTGACCGACATTAGCCTTAACTCTGAGCTTAAAGTCATTGAGGCATTAAACGAGGAGGCAAAAAACCAAGGGAAACTGCATAAGATTATTCTGATGGCAGATCTTGGTGATTTGAGAGAGGGCTATTGGAATCAAGATGAGCTTATAGATGTTGCCGAATATATAGAAAATAAAATGATAAACATCCAGTTGGTGGGTGTAGGTACTAATTTGGGATGTTATGGCTCAATTTTACCAACATCCGAAAAGCTTGATGAACTGGTTGAACTTACAGAACGTATAGAAGCTCGTTTAGGCAGAGAACTAGAATATATTTCAGGCGGAGCGACAAGCAGCCTTATGCGAGTATGGGACGGCGATATACCAAAAAGGATAAACCTGTTGAGGGTTGGAGAAGGAATTTTGCTGGCTCGTGATATGGATGTATTTTATCACTATGATGTGAGTGACCTTTATCAGGATGTATTCAGGTTAAAGGCAGAAGTTATAGAGGTTAAAGACAAGCCGACACATCCTATAGGCACCATAGCGGTTGATGCTTTTGGACACACTCCCACATACGTTGACAGAGGCATCAGAAAAAGAGCTCTCATAGGTGTGGGAAAAGTCGATTATGGCAATCCTGAGGATCTATTGCCTATGGAAAAAGGCATTGAAGTTCTCGGAGCATCAAGCGACCATACTATTCTCGATGTTGAAGATGCTGAAAGAGATTATAAAGTAGGCGACATTATGGAATTTGATATTTGCTATGCGACTGTAGTATACCTTACAAATTGCAGAAACGTTAATATCGTGTTTGTATAGATAAGCATACAGAATTATTCGTACGTGCAGTCTGCAAAATTGGCAGAGCAACTGATTTTAACCTGACCGCAGATAGTCTATATTAATTTACCAAGGAAAGGCATGCCGGTTTAGTCATGGACAGATATCCCAGAGTTGAAATAAATCTTAAATATATTGAAGAAAATACGCAAACTGTAGTGGAAAGGTGCGGTCAATACGGTGTGAATGTAGTGGGCGTTATGAAGGGAGCTAACGGCATTCCTCAAGTTTCTAAAGCATACGCTGACGGCGGCGCTGCTATGATAGCGTCCTCCCGTCTGGAACAGCTTGAAGATGCAAAAAACTTTGGAATAACAGCACCGCTTATGTTGATTCGTTCGCCGATGCTCAGCGAAATTGAAGATACAATCAGAATTGCAGATTACAGTCTTAATACCGAAGCCATAGTTTTAGAAGCACTTAATAAAGAAGCCGCAAGGCAAAACAAGATTCATAATGTTATCCTTATGGTAGACTTGGGAGATTTACGCGAAGGTTTCTGGGATCAGCAAGAGATGGCAGATATAGCGTGGCATGTGGAAAATGAGCTTGATAACTTGTATCTGGCAGGAATAGGGCTGAATCTGGGATGTTACGGAGGAATCCAGCCTACAGTAGAAAAGCTGGATGAATTGGTGGACTCTGCGGAAAAAATTGAGGCAAGAATCGGTCGCAGGCTGGACATAATTTCAGGAGGAGCAAGCACCAGCCTTATGAGGATTTGGGACGGCAATATGCCTGAAAGAATAAATCAAGTGCGCATAGGCGGTGAAATTTGTCTCGCCTTTACAAATGAAACGTTATTTGGATATGATATGAGCTGTATGCATAAAGATGCTTTCCGCCTAAAAGCAGAAATCGTTGAAGTTAAAGATAAACCGACTTATCCTGTAGGGCAAATTGCATTAGACGACTATGGCAAAAGTCATACCTATGTGGATCGCGGCATACGAAAGCGAGCGCTTCTTGCTGTGGGGAAACTGGACTACCACTATTATGAGGATCTAATGCCGCTGGATAAAGGCATCGAGGTCATTGGAGCAAACAGCGACTATACTATCATAGATGTTGAAAATACCGATAAAGAGTATAAGGTTGGCGATATAGTTGAATTTGCCATGCGTTATTCTACGATGGTATACTTAACTAAGAGTAAAAACGTAAAAATTGTATTTGTATAACAAAGAAAATGGAGGAAATTTAAAAGATGGCTGAAGAAATTCTATTAACCCAAGAGGGTTATGACAAAATCGTGGCAGAGCATGAGGAACTGGTTTCCGTTAGAAGAAAAGAAGTATCTGAGAGATTAAAGGAAGCAATTTCCTACGGTGATATTTCTGAGAACTCCGAATATGATTCAGCAAAAGATGAGCAGGCAGAGCTTGAGGAAAGAATTGTTAAGCTGGAAAATATGATTAGGACTGCTAAGATTATTAACGAGAAAGAAATGTCCAACGACTTTGTGGGAGTAGGTCTTAAGGTAAAAATTGAAGACATTGATTCAGGAGATGAAATGGAATTTACCATTGTAGGTTCCACTGAGGCAGATCCCTTTGCAGGAAAAATTTCCAATGAATCACTGGTAGGTCAGCACCTGCTTGGAAAAAAGAAAGGTGAAGTTGTTGAAATCGTAGTGCCTGATGGTATTCTTCACTATAGAGTGGCAGATATTACAAGATAAAGAGTTTTAGTATATAGAGAGGAAAATTTAAAATGAGTACAGAAGACAGAAGAGAAAACGTCAACCCCGAGGTTGAAGTTGAAGAAGTTTCTGAAGAGGTTTTAAGTGAGCAAAGGCAGATTAGGAGAGAGAAATTAAAGGCGCTTCAGGAGGCCGGCAGAAATCCTTTCCTTGAAGAGAGCTGGAATGTCACTGCACACAGTAAGGATATTAAGGATAATTTTGAAGCAATGGAGGACCAAGAAGTATCATGCGCAGGCAGATTGATGGCTTTTAGACATATGGGTAAGGCTTCTTTTATAGATATTCAGGATAAGCAGGGAAGAATCCAGTGCTTCGTGGGAAAGGATGCTATCGGAGAAGAAGAATATAATTACTTCAAGACTTATGATATAGGAGATATTATAGGTGTTGAAGGCACTGTTTTTAAGACGAGAACGGGTGAAATTTCAATTAAAGTTTCCAGACTTGTGCTTCTTTCCAAATCACTTCAGGTACTTCCGAACAAATTCCATGGACTTAAGGATCAGGATTTAAGATACCGCCAGAGATATGTGGATCTTATCATGAATCCGGAAGTAAAAGAGATGTTCTATAAGAGATCAAGAATAATCAAGGAAATAAAGCGTGTCCTTGAAGAAGACTATGGATATCTTGAAGTTGATACGCCGATTTTAACCACTATTGCCGGCGGAGCTAACGCAAGACCTTTCGACACCCATCACAATACTCTGGATATTGACATGAAACTGCGTATATCCAATGAATTATTCTTAAAGAGATTGATTGTGGGTGGTCTTGACAGAGTATATGAAATGGGTAAAATGTTCAGAAACGAGGGAATGGACAGAAATCATAACCCTGAATTTACTTCGATGGAGTGTTATGCTGCTTTCGGCGATATGGAGCTTGTGATTGAAGTAACCGAACAGGTAGTTTATAAAGCTGCAATGGCTGTAAACGGCAGCCCGATAATCAAGTACCAAGGCAAAGAATTTGATGTTACGCCGCCTTGGAAGAGAATCGATATGACTGATTTTGTCTGCGAGGTTACAGGAATAGATTTCCATAACATTGACGATGATGAAACTGCAAGGGCAGAAGCTATCAAATATGGTATGGATAAGGAAGAAGTAAAGGAATGGACACGCGGTAAGATTATCGCTGAAATGTTTGAAGAATATTGTGAGGATATTCCAGGCGTGCTGGATGGTCCCGCACCTGTGTTTGTGACCGGGCATCCTGTAGAAGTATCACCGCTTTCCAAGAGAGATAGACAGGATCCGAGAATTACAAGAAGATTTGAGGGTTACATCAATGGATGGGAAATCTGCAATGGATTCTCCGAATTAAACGACCCAATCGATCAGTATGAAAGATTTGTCGTTCAACAGGCTCAGCTAGATTCCGGTAAAGACGATGAAGCTCATCCTATGGATATGGACTTCGTAAATGCTCTTGAAGTAGGACTGCCTCCGACAGGCGGACTTGGTATTGGAATCGACAGAGTTATAATGCTTATTGCCGATGCGCCAAGTATAAGAGATATTATTTTATTCCCGACGATGAAGCCGCTTGATAAGTAAAATATTATTTAACGATAAAACAGCGTGTATCTATGTACACGCTGTTTTTGCATATTATCCATGGTAGTGGCAAAATGTAAAATTCTTAGAAAATTTAATTAACTTTTTTATTCCATTATGTAAATAGCGGTCTTTTTTCCAGACAAGTGCAATGTTAAGCGTTATAGGTGATTCAAGCGGAATTTGTTTTATTTCGTTGTTTCTCGGAACAACGATATTGTATAAAAATGATGAGGCGATTTCGTGATTAATGCAATGTTGAATAGTATAAACTTGGTCAGAATATAGAAGAATATTTGGGACAATATTATGCTCGTTAAAGCGCTCAAGAAGCAGCTTATTTTCTATAGAATCAGGGCGTACCAAAACCAAGGGTTCTTCTTTTAGATTTTCAAATGATATGGTTTTATATTTAGAAAGCGGATTATTAATATTGGTACAAAAAACCATGGAGACGTCTAACAAGTTCGTATATCCGAATCGAGTAAGATTAATATCATTAGATGCTATCAATCCGATATCCAGACTTTCATTTTCTATATTGGCAAGGATGTCGTAAGTCTTTAATTCCACATAATCAAGCATAATTGTGCTGTCGTAGTCGTGCAGTTCCTGATAGAACGGCGGCAAAAGGCAGCTTCCTACCAGCGGAGATGCTCCAACGCGTATAATGTTGTTTTTATCGTTAATATCTCGAACAGATGTGTAGAAAAAGTCCACTTCAGCAAGGATCTTATTAACCATCTCAAGGAAGGATTTACCTTCGGGCGTCAGATAAAGAGAATTATTGAATCTATTGAATAAGTTAATTTCAAATTCTTTTTCCAATTCACGCAGGGATTTTGATATGGCAGACTGAGATACATGAAGTTCTTGGGCTGCTTTGCTTATGTTTTCATATTTACATGTAACTTGAAAATATTGTAGCTGATTGATATTCATACAGTCATCAACCTTTCTTATCCACTCTTTTGGCAACGCCGTTATAATTATAGAAATCATTATACCATGATTCTTCCTCTAAAATAAATAAAGGATAATTTTTTCTGCTATGAATTGAATTCATACTACTTAAACTTAAAGTTAGGTATGTTTAAAAGTAATAAGACTATGAAAAAGGGATGCTTTTTATTTGATATAGTGAATGGTAAAGTCTAAATAAAGGACATAACGTTAACAAAATTTCATCAATTATAATTAATGAAGGAGGGTAATACTATGACACTGGCATTAGGCGACATTATAATTATAATTTTGTACTTTTTACTTATCGTTGGAGTAGGTCTTTACTATTCAAAGAAAATTACTGATAGTGAAAGCTATATAGTTGCTGACCGTTCTCTTACCATGAAGGTAATGATCGGAACTACGGTTGCAACCTGTATGGGCTCAGGCGCGGTTATGGCAGATGTTGGGTTCACATATGAATCGGGTATAGGCGCGTTGATAGTAATAGCAACATTTAATGTTGGATGGATTGCATTGATTCTTATGTCGAGAAAACTAAGGGCATCAGGATGCACAACCTTACCTGATTTTCTGGGTAAGACTTATGGACGTTCAACTAAAACAGTTTCAGCTATTGTAACATTAGTTGCTATGATTGCATCAACCGCAGCTCAAATTGCAGGCTGCGGAACTATTATGGCAGCTCTTGGTTTAACTTCCAAGACAACAGGAATGTTGATCGGATTTGCTGTAATTATGGTAATAACTATTTTTGGCGGCTTGTATTCAGTTGCCATTACCGATACTCTCCAGGCCGTGCTGTTAACACTGGGAATAGGTATAGTTCTTCCTATCATTGCATTTCATGCTGCGGGAGGAGTAGGAGAAGTATTTTCAACAGTAAATACAGTAAATCCAAAAATCCTTGATTTAGGCTCTATTTCCGCAATGGAAATAATAGGATATATCTGCGTATACATATTTAACGCAGGATCACATGCAGGTTATTCGCAAAGAATTATGGCGTCAGTAGACGAAAAGACGGCTGTAAGAGGTTCCATCTGGTCAAACTTGATTACCTTAGTGATGGCGTTTTCAATAGTATCTGTCGCATTCTGTGCATATAAATTAGTTCCGGATCTTGAAAACCCTGAAATGATTGTTCCGCTGTTAATAGGCAAGTTATTCCCGCCGGTTATTAAGGGCGCATTACTTGCTTCATTGATTGCGCTGGTTATTTCAACGGCGGACAGTTTTCTGCTGCTTTTAGGCTCAACTTGTGCCAACGATGTTTACCGCTCTTTTAATCCAAACATAAATTCAGATCAGCTCCTTAAGTTATCGAGAATATTCACTCTTATCGGAGGATTCATTGCACTTGCTCTTGCTATGACGGGAGGAAGTGTATTTACACTTATGAGATCCGGAGGCGCTGCTTATGGCGCAGGAATATTCATTCCGCTTTTATGTGCATGTTTCGTAAAGAATCTGGATACAAAAGCAATTAATATTGGCATGATTGCCGGATGTTTTGTGACACTTATTTGGAATGCTACTTTTAAAGTATCGACCGGAATCAACGGAGTTATCATCGGCGGATTAGCATGCCTTGTTTGTGTATTCCTGTTTTCTGCAATTTTCAGGGGAAACAACAATTCTAAAGCAACAGTTTAAAGGGGGATATATAAAATGAGAGAACGCATCAGCGAACCAATGTCTGACTACTATAAAAATAAAATCGAGCTGCCGATTCTATTGGATGACTATGATAAAATATTCGAGGAAGAAATATTAGTTCAGAGAGCATATGCAGTTATGCTTATCAATAATGGGATTATAAGTCATGAAGATGGTAAAAAAATAATCGACGGCCTTGATTATGTCAAACATAATTTGAAAAGAGAAGATTTAGACATAGATAATGAGGATCTGTATTTTAACGTACAGCATTGTCTGGTAGAACAGATCGGAATTGAAGTGGGCGGTAAGTTACATATGGGAAGAAGCAGAAATGATATCGGCTCTACTTTGAATAGAATTGTGGTACGAAAGTCGGTACTTTCTGTAATCGAAAACCTCATCAGACTGCAAAGAGAATTGATTAAGAAGGCTAAAGAAGAGAGAGATGTGATAATCACAGGATATACCCATACGCAGCCGGCACAGCCAACGTGCATGGGTCATTATTATACCGCAATTTTTAGTGCGTTGACTAGAGATTTTGATAGACTGAAAGCAGCCTTTAAAAATACTAATCACTGCCCATATGGTACTGCTGCTTCCCTTGGTGCTACTTTCCCAATTGACAGAGAGCTTCTTGCTGAACTACTTGGATTTGAAAGCGTACTTGAAAATTCTCTTGATTGCATAGCGTCAAAAGACTTTCTCCTTGAAGCGGAAATGGCGTATGTAAACATGGGTATTACTTTAAGCCGATTTGCGCAGGATTTATACATGTGGAGTACCTATGAGTTCGGTTTACTGGAATTTGGCGGTCAGGTGGCTGTTTGCAGCTCTATCATGCCTCAAAAGAAAAATGCATCGGGGCTTGAATATACAAAATCCAAGGTGGCTCACCCTATAGGGACTCTTGCCAGCACCCTCGCTGCATTGAAGAACATTCCTTTTACAAATAATATCGATATACACGAGGCGCTTTGGTATTATGGAAGCGGCGTTGTTGAAACCAATAAAATTTTAGGCGTTATAACAGAATGTCTTAAATATTCACACATCAACAGAGAAAAAGCTTATGAAGCAGCTTCAAAAAACTTTTGCACAGTAACCGGTCTTGCAGACTACCTTGTTAAAGAAGGCGGCATATCATTCGACCAGGCTCACCATATTGTCGGAACCATGGTGGGAGAGGTTACAGATAGCGGCGAAGGTATCAAAGGGATTACATCTAAACTGCTGAAAAAAGTAACGACAGAATATTTAGGCAGGGCATTAAATATTTCCGATGAGGAAATTTGTTCAGTACTTGACCCATATAATAATGTACAGTCAAAAGTCACATATGGCGGTCCGCAGAAAGATTCCGTGGAAAATATGATAAGGAAAGCGGAGCAAAGGTGTAAAGACGAAGAAAAATGGCTTGAAAGCACTAAAAAGAAAATTCAGTCCGGATATGACAAGATCGTCATCGAAGAAGAGAACATAAAAAAGGCATAATGCCATTGCAGCGATACACTGTATTATAACCCGCCCGGTTTACGGGCGGGAGGACTTTTTCCGTATTTTTAACAGTATCCGTAAATCATCAATCTAAACTGTTTTCAGAACCTCATTTAATGATTTCATAACAAACCGGCAAGAGGCTTTTTCCCTTCTCTGTAGGGGAGTATACTACTCGCGGCGGAATTTCATTGTATTGCGTGCGAGATATTAAACCCCATGATTCTAAATTGCGCAAAGCCGCAGTCAATACACTATTCGTTATATGAGGCATCTTTTTTTTACATTCGCCAAATCTTAAAACGTCTGCTCTGCATATTTCCATCATTATTTGAAGCTCCCATTTGCCATGCAGGAGCGGAATGATTTTATCCACGCAGACTTTTTTTCCGGGACACTTAAAATATCATTTATTTCGGTTAACATTCGTTCAGTATTCATTTAACACACCTCCTTAATAGTAGCTTTATAAATACTTAGTAGGTTTGAACTGCGTACTTGATAGTTTAAAACTACTATGTTATAAATATAAACATAATTTTATTTGCTGTCAAGGAGGTAATTATTTTGAATGAAGATAAAATTCTGTGGTGTAAATAGATGTGACCCAATTTTTTGAGAAGCAGGAGAGATGTG
>CAZYWO010000041.1:0-14773 GCA_964651095.1 uncultured Oscillospiraceae bacterium
TTAAATTCAAGCAGATTGCCATTCAATACGCCGTCATTGTTATCCGCTAAAATTTCATCAATATCTAAATTAGGATTTACACGGGGCAGGAACATATTGAAAAAATCAAGTTGCCCATCCCGTTCCAATAGGTATTTATCCATAGTGGCGCCTCCGTATCATTAATATTTTCTTTATATCAAAATTTTATAGTCTTATTATACCACACCAATCCTCGCAATGCAACAAAAATCTCAAATCTCTCTGACAATTGCTGATGCGTCTATCCCGCGACTAACATCCAACACCCTCGGTATATATTTTCGGCTACATATTCTGTTAATGGAACTTATCGCGTTCTCTATATCTTTATCATTGATTCTCAATTCTTCGATTGTATGTATAACGGCCAGTTCGTCCTTTACTTGTCTGCGCCTGACGGACACATCATGCACTGCCTTGTAAAATTTATACCCCTCAACGGCGTTGAGAGTGTTCGCCTCGGCGTAATGCCTAAGATCAGATAACGCCAGATCCAACGTTGATAATGAATTTACAAGAGAATCTTTACGCGCCGCCATATCGACTGTGATATTCCTCATGCCTGACAACCGTTTTATCCACTCGTTTATTTCGCTCGTTCCGCTTTCTGGCAAGGGGCATTGCTTTGGTCCATTGTCGCTCGTGCGTAGAGGTGTTGCTTTTAATTGTTTGTTAGGTTTTTTGTTCTCATAAATTGCAGCATACTCTCTGCTGAGTGGTTTAAATCCAAAGGAAATAGTTTTGGGGACACTGTTGTTAAGCACATTCGCAGCAGTAGTAAGCTTTGAATACGTTTCCGCTTTACTTATATCGTTTACAAGCACGTATCTTCCGTCGCTGCTGTGACTGATATATTTTACACCGTTAGTCAGTACAAATTCCAATATAATACCTCCCTCCGCGCTTATCCTACGGTGTCCCCAAGCTTTTGACGACGCAACAGTTCTTCCCATACATCATCTACGGCATCCCCAAAAGGACTAATTGATGCCCTCGCGTTATCGTCACTTGTTAATCCATTATATTGTTTGCACAAAGGCTCCCGATAATTATAATTGTCATTTATTACCGTTTCGTTGAAATCATCGAGTGTATAATCGCTTTTGTTAATAGTAGGAGCAATTGCATCGGGCGGTTTGGCCTCACACAGATTTTCTGCATCCGTTGTTTTAGAAATACATTTTTTCAGTTCAAAAACAGATTCTCCCAAAGTAACGGCCTCATTTTTATCATAGTCCTTAACTGCGATGCCCGTATCTTCATCAGCGTCGTCCTTATCATTTTCAAGATAACTTTTATCTTCAAGCCATTTATCGAGAGCTTCATTTATACGCGAGATCCTTCCTATAACCTTGCTTCGTGCTTTTGTTCCGTTAGAAGCGTATTCAGCATAAGATACCCCATCCTCATCGGGACGGTTGATAAGGGCTGACGACCATTCATCGAAGAAGTCGCGGTAGACGCATAGATCAATTCCATATTCCTTAAAATATGAATAGTTGGCGAACAGAACAAGCAGTTCTTTGGTTTTGAGCATTTCCGTATATTTGTACCCGTCAGGAATTATGTTGTAGAGGTCATCCATAATAGACTCAAGTTCAACAAACATTTCTTTGTTCGCGTGTTGAGAGAGATAGCGATTGTTAAGTTCGTTGTTTTGTTTCCATTGTCCTACGAAATTTATCGCCATTATACTCTCTGCCACAACACGGTCTACATTGCCGTTTCTGAAATCCGCAGCTTTAAGACACCCTTTATCTTTCAAGAATGAATGTTGCGCTACCGTCTTAATAAGACGGGAACATTCCGTTCCTGCGAAGGTAATTCCACTCTGCGCCGCTGTCATTGGTTTGCAGTTGTTGTATCTCCTGATGTCCTTTTCAATATCCTCATCCGTACAACAAAGATGTTTTATTGCGCTAATTTTATCGTAACCTAAAATCTTTTCCTGCAAGACTTTAGGTAACTGTGAAAACCTCTTATGCTTTATATCAAAACTCTTATCCACGCTTACAACAACGTTGTTCTCATCGGTCATAACCACACCGTTTTCATCGCGAAGGTTCTCTTTGTAATGTATATTGGTATCAGGTATGGAACTTGATATTGAGAATCTGTCATTTATATATTCGCTTATGGTGGTGTATCTCTGAAGCCCATCGATCAGCCAAAGTTGAGAAATTCCATTCTGCATCTGCTCGGCTATTACAAAGTTTGAAATAGGAACATCCTCAAGCATTGTTTGTATTAATAACGACTTTTTTGCTATAGACCACTGATCGGGTTTGCGCTGAAGGGGGTGATCGTCGCGTATGTCCTTATTCTCTACCATTGAAATAAAAGATCTAACTACAAATCTGGCTTCTGTATATCTTTCCGCTGTCTTTCTTACAGTCATATTTACATCCTCCGTTCTCTTTGACACAATATCGTTTTGTTTGAGTATCTTCAGTTTGGAGTATTCCCTTAAAGACGCCTTAATCAATGATTGTTCCTTGGCGCTTACGTTGAGCTTTGCAACAGCATCATTCAAGCTGTAACCGCCAATTATCATATCCACAACTTTTCTCTCTCGTATCGTAAGAGATTTTTTAAACTCATCCACTGAACCATCATAAAGACATCCATCGGTATAGTTATTCGCTGTTACATCGATTCTCGTAGCATCGTTAATGTATGCGTCCATCGGTACCATCCTCATACCGCTACGCTTGCCCGCAAAACGTCGCCTGAGTTCAGATATGAGCCTCGCCTTTATGTTGAGCATAGCATACGTGGGAAATCCCGCACCTCTGGTTTCGTCGTACTTTATGGCAGCTTCACATACTGCTATATACGCTATTGAACGGAACTCTTCCACAAGCTCATCATTTGGGCTGCTTTTTATCGATTGCTTAATACATGACGATATAATTTTTTCACCACCTTCGGTCAAAAAATCCGTTACAAGCTTCTTTTGTTCGATTGTCATTTTGCCTTGCTTAACTTCCATAATCCCCCTCCTTTCTTTATAAACAAGGGGTTATTTATTTTTTTGAAATATATTCGTCTATGCTTTCAGCCTCTTTATTGTTATATACACAGTCCATATGAGAATATATTCTTGTGGTGACAGGACTTTCATGCCCTAATCTCTTAGAAACCTCCTCCAATTGCGCTCCTTCCATGAGTTCAAGAGTCGCAAATGTATGCCTAAAGCTGTGAGGAGTAATTTCATCGGGATTTTTAAGTCCTGCGTTCCTTGCTCTGTTCTTTATTATGTTATTTAGAGTTTTGCTCTCAATACTGTTATTCGCAAAAGGAGTTTTTGTAAACAGTTTTTTATCGTGCATACAAAGGGAAATTCTCTTTTTTTTCAAAAGTTTTTCTATCATTTCAAAAGTGCCGCAGGGTATAAGCGCTTCTCTTTCTTTGTTCCCTTTGCCCGTAAAACGCAAAGCGTACTTACCGTGATTGAATATAATATTATCGGTACTAAGTTCTCGTATTTCTTGATTACGCAGACCGGTCACTGACATTAGACGTATAAGAATATAATCCCGTAAACCTTTAAAACTTTCTGTTTCTATTGATGAAAGCAGCAAGCGCAGCTCATCACCCGTCAACACCCTGCGACGTATGGGTGACGGTTTAAACCGCTGACATAGTTCGCTTGAAAAAGGATTGTACATAACTCCTGTGTACCCCTGCAAATCAGGCCGTGAGAGATAAGCATAAAAAGCGTAAAGTGCTGCTAATTTTTTGTTTACTGTGTTCGCCGCAAGAGGTTTATTCTCTCCGTCCCCTCTGATAAGCGCATCTCGCCACATTACTGCAATCTCTGGCGTGACTGATCGAATCATCTCTAATGTGATATTGCGTTCGTCCGTAACGCCAAAAAACATTTTAATATCAATCATATACCCTTTCATTGTTTTTGCTGTACGTGTATGCGCAAAATCTGATATGATGCTCTGCTCCTGTGAAAGCCCTCTGTTTTCCATATCCTTTTCAGTTATAATTCTGTTTAAATCTATGCTCTTTATCATAGCGTTTTCATTCATATAATCACACCCCTTCATCTATATTCCACTGCTTCACAATCCTACGCCACATCATTGGGTTCACGTTACGACATGATAATACGATTGAATCGCCTTCGCTGTTAACAAATTTTACGTGACTGCCCTTGCGCGATGCAATTTCTCTGTAGCCGTTCTGCATAAGGATTTTCTGCGCGTCTCTAAATTTTGGATTTTTCATCTTTTTATTCGCCTCCTATACTCCTCTAACGCCTCTTCCGCTTCCTCGCGCGTGAGAAATACGGTTTTGCCAATTTCGCTTGCGGACACCCATAATGTTCTGCCAAAGCGTAATCCCAGTACGGAATTTAATACCTCTATCGTTTCAACAATCCTCTCCTTTACAACTGCAACCCATTCCCCAGCCTTCCTCTGCCCACATATTTCATACACCGTATCACCAACCTTGCACGGTAGCTTTACAAACGTACCATTTTCCTCCGCATCCTCATACTCGGCAAGCTTGTTCAGCGCGTTTATAATCGGCAAATATTCTGAATTATAATCTAAACGGTCTCTATGCAAATCATTTACTATATCTATTGCGTTCCCACTTAATCTTTCCATTCCTTTACCTCCAACATTTCAGGATTATCGTGTATATTGCCGACAACCGCACTGCATCTAAAGAACTCCATCATTTCCGCGTGACCTCCACAATAAGCGTAAATTGCCGATGTCTCCCCATAATATTTCATATGACCAAACTCAAATCTGCCGTTACAAAATACAACTTCCGCCGCGTTTGTGAAGAAGTTAGTCACACCATCGCCGTCTTTACTGCAATCCTCAAATTCGAGTATATCTCCCTTAAAAACCTTTTTGCCATTCTTATCGTCTAATCCCGTGTACTGTCCGACCGTTTCGGGAATAACCTCAAAACCCACGCACATATTTTCCGTAATGTTGTCAAACGGTACGATGTAATGTTTGCCGGTCATATCATCATATAAATGATTGCCCTCTACCCATTCGCCGCTATCTGTCCGCTTTCCTCTAAATAATATTTCTCTCATTTCTTTTTCTCCTTTCCTGTATTTGTTCATCTCTCATAGTTCGAATATTCTTGTACACTAAAACAGGCGGGGCAAGCGCCCCGCCTTTATGCTTTATCTTTCTTTTATTTTAGCCGTTCTATTTTACAACCTCCCTTCTTCTTTCAACCTGCGGCGTTCTTCCAACCTTCTCTCACCCTCTTTCCTCTTACGAAATATCTCTTCCCCATAACTAAGAGAAACCCATTGACTATCGTCAATCAATTCCTTTTCATTTTCGTTAGCCACACGTCTTATCGGCATTATCGCCGTTTCGGTATAACGTGGTGATGGCAAGTACTTCTTATTATTCCAAGGACCAAATAAGAACCTATCTATGATTTCTCCATATACCTTGTTACGACGAAGCTTGGTGTTGAAAGCCCAATTAAAAAATTCTTCCTCAGTTACATCCTCATCATAAAACCATTCTGGGTATGCCATCATATCTTGCTTTTTAAGCTGTTCACGCTGCGGATATAGCCTCTTGGTGTCGTAGTAAGCCTCTGCCATATACGCTTTCTCTAAATACTTGTTATATTCCCATCCCTCGCGCAGTAATAAAGTCCAATTCCATCGGGAAACATCACGAACATCAACATATCCACATCTTCTACTTCTTCTCGATGTAGCTGAATCATATAAACTCATTCCCCCATATACTGTCAAACCAAATAGCCCTGCTAAAAATGCCCACATATTCTATTCCTCCTATTCTCACGCTATATCGCGTTCTTTATTGTCTACGCCTGTATACACAATCTCATTTGACTCTTTTCACTTTTCATTTTTTCTCCATTTCTCCCCGTGTCGCCGATAGGGCAGCTGTATTGTTTATTTCACCTTCTTTTGTTAATCTATTTTGCAATCCCTTAATTTTACCTCCACTTCCAACGCGCTTCCCGTACCGAATTTAGGTATCTCTTCCCACCACGTCTTATTTGAATTTATCAAAGATATTACTTTTCCCATAGTGTTATACCCATTTTTCATGAGAGAGTTGTACACTCTTGGCGATAACCCTAACACTTTGATGTCTGTATCATAGGAGAGTATCTCCTTATAACAACCTTTCCTATGATTCCAATCATGTAAAACATCTTCAATACTTTCCATCGCACCTCTTGGGTTGGAACAACCGCAGGGGCATATTATGCGATACCGCTCAAGATTGTTGAGTTTTATCAGTTTAGGCGTGTCATCGCAAAAAGGGCATGGAGCAGCTTTAGCATTTGCATCCCTTAATTCCGCTCCTTCGAGTCCAAATATTATTTTCACAAGCTGCGGTTTATCGCGCAGATATTCTATACTTTTACACAAAATCTGCCTTACGCGTTCGCGGGTCACATTGAACTCTTGCCCTATCGCAAGCAAAGTCATGTTTTTTTCAAATCGAAGGGAAATAATATAACGAGACCTCTCTTCCAGACCCTCAAGTGCAGAGTTTAGCCCCGCAATTCTGTCCTCTGTCATTTTAAGTCCCATATCTTCTCCAAACAACTCGTATAGAAGATTTTGTGGATATTTAAGTTTTACCTTCTCTTCTTTTTGTTCTTCTGAACTTTCTGTATTTAATGTATATGTATCCATTTTCTTAAACTCCTGTTCTTCTCAACTCTGTCTTTTATGCTGTAGCTTCAATTTTGACGCACCCATCGCTTACAGTAATGTACTTGATTTGCATATCCAATATGTAGCTTAATGGTTTCTTAAGCCCATCCGCTTTTGTGCTAAATACGACTTTCCCTCCATTACTCCACGTTCCACACGATGTACAATCATAAATGTCATAATTGCAATTGAGGTCAAAAGCATCATTATATACTAAATCTCCAACCAGCATATTGCTATCCTCCGTACTTAAAAGCATTATATCATATTTTTAATTTTATTACAACAATTTTTTTAATAAAACCACCTCGAATCGTTCTTTTTCTTCCATCGGTTTATTCCCTCGGTATAAAGGTCCGAAATTTTGGTTGGCACGGCTTCATCCAAATACGGGAAAACTCTTTTTCTCTCCTTTTTGTTATATGTAATTTCCCTTTCTTTCACCTCCGCAAAATTCGGTTCTCTCCCTATTTGAGAAATAAGTTCTTCTGTAACGATTACATCATTTTCACGGTCGATCCATTTATGTTTCTTTTCCTTTGCGTATCTGCATACACCCTCTGATGCAAGAAGGATAGAATAAGTTGAATATTCGTGTTCATCAAATACATAATTTGTAATGTGTATTACGGCTTTACAGCTTTTCCAATCGTCCTTTGAAAGATTTCTTTTTGTTAAATTCAGTTTTCCTCCCTGAAACATTTCCCAATATGGCAACGTTTTCGCGTGTACTTCAGAGGAATATGTGCTTGGTTCGTTTACGCTTGAAATGTGATTCAAGTCTTTAAAATCTCCATAACAGATAATCATAGCTTATTCCTCCTCAGTCCCATTCCTCAATGGGAACATACTCGCACCGCATAACATAACAGTCCTCCTTCTCACGAAATTCCTCCATGAGTTTATCCACATTGAGTTCATCTGTTCCGAGGGCTTTCTGCATGAGTTCAACCGCATCGGATTTCGGTATAAACCATTTATCATACTGAGGCGACAACAATACGTAGGAGTTAATATCTGAAGGATTATTCGTTGCCAATAATCCGCATCCAGGCTCCTGCGCCGTGTAGAGAAGCTCTGCTCCTTGCAAGTATTTATATATTATCAGCACCCACATTTTCAGCATAGGCTCCCATGCAGTATCGGCATAAATCAAAAGTTTGTTACCCATATAATCTATGTCTGTCAATACCCCTCTGCATTTGATGGAAAAATCCCCATCATCGCGCGGTTCATCAATGCCTGAAAACCCGACAATGTTACCGAGCCACGCTTCGCCAAAGCCATTATTCATATAATTACGGCTTGTCCACTCATTTATTAGATCAAAAAGCTCTTTAACCGCTCCTTCATCCTTATGTGTTATTTCTATTGTTGTACTGCACCAATTAGGCATAATATCTCTCTCCTTTCACTAATTCTTTATTATCTCTTTCTCTCTCGTTTGCCTCTTTAAACATCTTTTTTCTCTTTCTCTTATCGCCTTTTCCGCTTCTTCATGTGTTAAAAACACAGTTTGACCTATTTCCTCAAAAGTATAATTATCTGTGTCGATGATAGTTTCAAATCCAACTGTTGTTTCTTTATTTGTTTTAATTTTCAAGTCAAACATACCGCCGAGCCTGTCAATATAAAACGCCAATACTTCGGCGCTTGTGACATATCCCTGATATATAACATACACCGTATCGCCAACCGCACACGGTAGCAGCACAAGCCGTCCTTCTTCCTCTGCGTCCTCTAAGTCATTCAACTTATCCAGCGCTTTGTCTAATTCAATCTGATTCATTCTTTTAATCCTCCAATTTTTAAATTTTGTCTGCCCACAAATACACATACCCGTCACCTGCGACCGCTTTTTTTACTTTAACTTATTGTTGTTATCCTTAATATCTTGCCCTCTTCCTCAATTATGACAATCAAACAACACAATTGCCCAATTTTCTTTTTCAGCCATTATATCATCTATATCTTCTTGGGTTATACTTCCACAGCAGGTATATTGGTTATAAAAATTCAAATCATCATTGTAGTCGTCCTCAAGCAAAATTGCAAGCCGTTTTAGGTAATAAGGATTACCTTTTCCTTTTGCGAGATCTGTAATGTCCACAACTCCTCCTTCCCGCAGCTTTTTAATATAATAGGTCATATGCTCCTCTTTACTGTGGGCAACATCCTCTAAAAATTTCCTAAACATTTTGGGATTCTCGTATGCAAAAATCACGTTTTCGGGAAATTTCTCCGCCCATCTGCCTGCGGTTTTTGTCTCGCGCCAGTCATATGCTATACCGCAAAACTGTTCCGTATCTTCTTCAGCCAATCGGCGCAACGCCTTGACCTTTTCTTCTCTACTCATTTTGTTTGTTTCATTTGAGATATTTACTAATATTTTATGTAGTGCGTGCATGATACTTCCTTTCTGGACGGTATTGCCGCCGTCCACGGCTTAACGTTTTGCCTATTCATTAAAAAAATACAATTTTCCTTTTCCTCCGATAAATATTGACAGGTTGTAAATATACTGTCCGCACCTTACACAATGGTCGTTCTTGCCCCAGAAGCCCAACTTCTTCATCCCTCGTACACTACCAGTATAATGGATGGACGGGTGACAGGCTTGTTCTTCTTCTGTTAGTTTCCTATACTCCATCGTTCTCGCCTCCTATAAAAGTCCACGGTATTCAATTTTGCAATGCCACTCATTGTCAACCAGCTTCATATCCAGAATTTTGCTCTGCCTGATTTTTCCCCATGTACTGAACTCAATCTCATCATTACTCGTAAATTCTTCCCTTGTGACTTTGCTCCCCTGACGCGTTATAAGGGTACAATAAATCATCCTGTCATCACGCGCTTTTCCATTAGCGATACACCAATCGCGAAAATCTTTGCCTATCCAATTTTCATCTCTCCACTCGCGACAATCGCAGACCTCGCCAGGATCAAGATTGCACCCACAATAAGGGCAAACTTTATAATAACTCATGCTATCACCTCCGTTCCTATTCTACAAAATCAAATCGAGGCGTTTTCCGTCGCTTGTCGCACTCCACAAGCCACGCCCTGACTTCCTGCGACCAATGCTTTTGCCCCGCAGTCATTTTTCCATCGGTGAAAATGATTTTGCCTCCGTTCTCTGTCATTTTATGTATCCAGAATGTCGGGCCGCCACTCTCTGGCATAAACTCTATGGAACTCGGACCTGAAGCTCTGATCCTTTGACTCTTTTCCTCTGTTGGAAAATACATATAAACCCATCCATGTTCCTTATCAGAATAATCAACCCGCATTTGGGAGAATATCCAGTCTGCTACATCCTCAAGTGCATAAAACGTCTTTGTTTCATCTCTGCGACAAAAATCATTCCAATACTTTTCATAATAAACTGTAATCATGTCCTTTCACTCCTTCTTAGTCCATTTTATATTTTTCACAAATAGAACATATCGCTTCATATGACGTAATCAATCCATTTTCACACGCCCACAAAATATGCATTATTTCCTCCTTACGTTTGTCCGAGGTGCCTCTCATTTCATCATTTGCAAATTCTTTTACATATCTTTTCATTATTTTTAAATGCCTCCTTCTTACTTTTCATCAAACAATTTTGCAATTTCATCTTCCGATAAAAGCCCTCCAAACAAATCTCTTGCTTTCCAGTTCATTTTGCAACAATTATTTTCTAACACGTATTCCACGCAATGTTCCACAAGATCCTCCATTGCCATTATTTCCGCAGTCTCCAGATCATCGTTACATATCATTGCAAGAATCTTCTTTGTAATTAGTTCCTTCTTATCATACCGATTCATAAAATTCTCCTCCTCTCTCTTTCTCTCGTTATGCCAATTAAAAATTGCTCACAAGAGAAATCGTCCTTTCGACCACTCCAATAGTTGCCAGTATAGGAAGCGACATACACTTAAAATCCTTGTTTGAAAACCACATGCCAGAAATATAGCTTGTTTTATCACGCGAGAAGGTTTCCCTTGTTTCTACGGTAACGTCCTTCCCATCGAATATTTCCGCTATTTCGTATATATACTGTGGGTTCAAAAAAATCCTAAAATCATCTGGTATATTTCTTGCTCCTCTTACGGTTTCGAGTATGTCCGCAGTCTGATAATCTTTCATAAAGATTGATGTAATTAAATTTCCATCATGTTTTGTAAAGCCCATTCCTACTTCTTTCTCGTCCTTGGGTCTCGCCTTTGAATATTCTTTGCCTATCCTTTCAAGTTCCTCGGATGAGATTGTAAACTTAATATCTTGCTTTTCAGATAAAAGACTGTCTATATTAAGGTAGTCCCCCAAAAAGAGCTTTGTTGAGTATGTATAATCCTCGGTTCTAAAACATATCTCTTTTGCGCTGTCACTTAGATACATATTTACAACGTTTTCACTTTTTCCGTTTCCTATCTTTTTTAATGTCTCGTAAGCCGTTCCAGGTATAATAACGCTTGTCTCATCGTGCTGTGATTCATCCATGTCTTTAATGCATAACCTATGAGTATCACAAGAAACGACTCTCCCGTTTTTTCCGTCAAAATAATATCCTCTGTATATTTCCTTATTAAAATGTTTGTCCGCCAAAAAGTTTTTTAGCTTGCCCATCGTAAATAAAAGCTCCGATTCGGTAAATACAAAGCAAGGTTCGCTATCAAAATTGAACTCTGGTTTTTTGGGCAGAGGATCCTTTGAAATATCCACAGTCAGAACTTCACAACGCTTTTTATCGTTTTTGACAGAAAAAACTCCGTTTGCTCCTACTTCAATATTAATAAGACCAGGAACGTTATATACCTTAACAATATTAGTTCCCTCAACGAAAGCGTCTCCCTCTTCTAAAACAAACGCTTTCAGCTTTATATCCGCAAATTCCTCTGAGGTCATTCCGCTTATTACAACACTGTCATTTTCCGCAACGATCCTAACGCATCTGAAGGCTTTAAACGATGATTTCGCCTCTACAACTGCAAATGCCTTGTCTACTGCCTTTTTAAATTCCTTTGATTCTACTTGAAATTTCATGATATTTTTCCTTTCTCCCCGTATAGCCGATGGGTCAGCTTGTTTCCTCTGTATTCAATATGCGATTTTCTCAAGCGTTCTGATTGCCTCTTTTGCATTGTTGCAAGTTTCAATCAATTTTTCACAATCCTCAGACAAATGAGTTAAATCATCAGGTTCATGGTAACGTCTAAAACACTCCATGCTATCATTAGCACGTTTCATATACTTTTCAAGCTGTTCTTGCCACTGTATTATCGTTATTTCTCTTTTTGTTCCTTTAAGTATCTGCATTGTTTTTCCTTTCTGCCCGTATAGCCGATAGCGCAGCTTGTTTTACTGCACTCAATACATGATTCTTTCGAGCGTCCTGATTGCCATTTTTTTTCAGTTCATCAACAGTAAAATCCGTCCTGCTCCTTAAAATATCTTCAATAAGATTCTGCCTGTATGCTTTAAGGTGCGCTCTCTCATCCGTCAACTTTTCGGCTTCCTCTCTGTGACGCTTTTCCACATGTTGGAAATAAATCTCCTTTTCCTGCGGTGTCATTCCCGCCGTAATTTCATTGATATTCATTTCTTATACTTACCTCCATTTCTGTCCTTATCCTACCGTCATAGTTCTTAAAATAAAGGATTACATTCCCCAAGATAATCATAATTGATATAATCCTCTACCTCTTCTTTACTCATCAATACAGCCATGTTTTCAATCTTACTCATATTTTCTTTGCACCGTTTTTTCTGTTCATCGTCAATGTATTCAGAGTTTTCCCAGGCTTCGCAATCCCAAGCCATATATTGTCTTACATCCATAATATGCTCTAAATTGAACTCATTATCAAGAAAAGCGTATTTTATAGTGCCGTCTTCCGATATATCTATAAACAAATTTCCGTCATTAGTGACTTGATGTTCAAAAACAATATCGTTGAAATTATTTTCACAAGAGTTTTCTTTCATTTCCTGTAATTCTTTCCATTCCTGCACAATATCAATACTTATTTGAATGTCTTTTACATCAAAGTTTACCTCAAACATTCGTCTTAACTTTAACATATAACTGTTATCATTGAATATCCAGTCTTTATATTGCAATAAGACATCTTTTATATACTCAATTCCATACTTTGCGCGGCTTATCATTCGTTCACCGTAATTCCACTGATAATAATTTGCAACAACCAATTTTTTGTTATATCTTACATAAATTTGCGACCTCTGTCCCATAATATTTTCCTCTCTTTCTTATTCGCCCGTCACTACAACTATATATTCGTCCAGTACATCTGTATGTATATTTTCCGCTCTGCTATAAGTGCAACAAGAGCCGATACTGAACTGCGTATGCATTGTTTACAAAAATTTCCTGTATTTGGTATTTGTTCTTCCACTTGTTAATCCATTTTCGCATTTCAAGCCTTTTCGCCTCGGCTTGCTTATTATCCTTGAATTTCCATTTTTTGATTCTCCAACCATAAAATTCCATATCAAACTCTCCTTCTTTTAAACTATTCATATTCAAAATGTCAGCACAACCTTATATGCGTATGGTACATCTATGCTTTCAGCGATGCCCCGTACAAGTGTATGTACACGATTTTCAACAGCGTCTCGCCCTTTTTCATTGTCTGTAATATAAACCGTTTTTTCCTATACAGGTTGAAAATACTCAACATTGCAATAAATTGTTTTTCCGTCACTCCACGGAAAAATTGTCGTTCTGTAACCTTCAATAAATTCATTGTGATATTCCCTCATTTTTTAGTTCCTTTCCTATAGTCTGTTATAATTCAATTTCTACAACTTCAAATTTATTATTTTTGTAATCCTCCATAATTTCTAAAAGATGTTTTAAACTTCTTTTAGCATATCCTGCACTTGTAAAAAGCATTGAAGGTCTCAAACACTCTTTTCTTTTCCAAAATGCCTTGTGCTTTTCCCAGTGATTTACCAAATAATAAACGCCTTCTTCTGATGTACTTTTAACTGTAAAACCTTTCATTTTCCAACATCTCCTTTTTTGAATTCCAGTCAGTTTCCTTAAAATACTGCTTTCTTGCGTCCAAATACGCCCGTTTCTGCATTTCCGTAAATTGCAATTCTTTAAAATAAGCGTTTAAATCTTCGTAGTGATAACCGATTTTTCCGAAACAGGATATCACGTCATAATCGGCTTGCCAGTTTATCCCGTATTCATGATTATACATCTCGTACAGAAACGCGGATTTCTGATATTCATAATCGTTAAGCGCTTCCGTCTCTGCTTTTTGCAGTTCGTCCCATAGTTTAATATGCCGCTTTACAAATCCGCTGTCGTTCATATAACTACAGTTGACCGGATTATACGTCATCGATTTTACCCGCTCCTTAAACTCCTGTTCTTCCTTGTCCTTGTTGAATATTTGAAAAGCGGAAATATAATCGGTCTGCAATCCATAATAGTTAATCAGGTAATTCATCTTTCGACTATACTCACCATAGCTTTTGAGCGGCGCTGAAAATTCCGAATCGGTAAAAAGTATGCTATTCATCTTTTGTATATATCTCTCTCGTAATTGCTCTCTTGATTTCCCACTATGATGAAGCTCATAATCATTGGCGTAATATATATGATGATTATTCCTGAACACAAGGCAACTATAGCCAAAATATCCTTCAAAATCCACAATATATATCATGTGGTCTTTTATTCTCATTTCTTCAAGGCACATTTCCCTTGCTTCATCCTCTGTTATGCTTTCTATCTCGTTAATATTCCACTCTTTCATATTGTTCACGTTCCTTTCTTAAAATCATATTTCGTTATAGCGGTATACCGTTATACAAGCAGTTCACTCATATAATTGTCAAATTTCTCGTATCTAATAAGTTCATTTAATGCGGCTTTGTTATATAATATCCGCAAGGCGTTATCATACTTTAATGTGTCCGCGTCTAATCTCGCAATCAGACAGTATGAAGTCCATAATGCTCTTGCTTGCTTTTGCGTATACTCATAGTCCCAATTATTCTGAATTAAAAATTCTTCCA
>CAZYWO010000042.1:0-14667 GCA_964651095.1 uncultured Oscillospiraceae bacterium
GTATAAAATTTTCAAAGTTCCTCAATTTCTGCTTGACTTTTTCTTTGCAGACTTAAATATAAAATAAGAGTGAATTTTGTTCAAATTAGTTTTTGTGAAAATTTTAACTTTTTTTGTATTTCTATTATATCACAGAAAAAATTAAATGGAAGCCCTGAATCTAACTTTTTTTTAAAATTTTTTTGATATTTTTCTCTTTACTAAACCCTCTATACCCTTTGAAAACTCGCGCTTAATCCGACTTGACCCCATGAGCGGGGCATGTTTAAAATTTTTTTCATCCAACTTTGACTTGGGAAGACTAGTCGCGTTGAGATTCTTATTTTTAGGAGGATTTTTATCATGAAAAACAAATTATTCGTTATCATCTTAGCTCTAATTATGGTACTCTCATGTGCAATTAATGCTTTTGCAGCAGTTCCTGCTGATGAGGATATCAGCCCATTAGCAACTAGCAGAGTTACATTCTACATAGATAGAGTAAGTGGTACAACTGCCAATGTTGATGTCACTGTTCACTTTTCCAGTGAAGCCGACGACTATAGTGTAACAGTTTATCTCCAGAAGATGGTTAACGGAGACTGGGAAGGTGATGTAACCAATGATGAATACGTTTTTTACAACAACGGTTATAATTCCAGTGCAGTATTATTTTCTCATAAATATACTAAACTTGTTTATGGAACTACTTATAGGCTCATGGTTGTAAGCCGTGATAGACAAGGAAGTAAGCAATATCTATCCACAACTTACTCTAACACATTCTAACCTATTAGACCATCTAAGATGGTCTCTTTTTTTATCTTAGACTCATTAGGTATGTTTATATCAAAACTAACATCATCATTATTAAAATAGTAGGTCATGCCTTCGTCATGCTTCTGGCTAATAACAGTTATTCCCTTATACTCAAAGAGCCCCTCATAATTTTTTAATATTTCCAATGAATTTTCTGAATTATTGTTACTTTCTTCTTGTACCTCAATTTTGTATCCATCAATATCCATATAGCTTGTGGTTATTAATTTAGTATTTCCACTTACCATAATTCTTGTCTTTTTAAATTCCAACTCACTAATATAGAGTAGATGTATTTCCGACTTTACCTCCTCTGGAATCGCATCCAAACTAGTATATTTGCTTGTTGATATTCCAAAATGTTCACTCCCTTTAACAATACCATTACTAATTATAACATTGCCGTCTTGCATAACCATATTTCTGTCCTTGTCTCTATCCGCATTTGCGTTGACAGAAATATTGATACCTATCGCCATGCCTCCGAACATCATAAACATTGCAATACATGCTGCCGCCACGCGCATTCTTAAACGTTCTCTGCGCTTTCGTACTATATCCTTTTTAAATTCCGAAATCAAGATGAGTCTTTCAAACTGCTCACGTGTCATATCCGTTCCTGCATTCTCCATGCGGTGAGCTGCCATAAACCTTTCCCCTATCAGTTTTCTGTAATCCTGTTTATCGTTCATAGCCCATTTCCTCCAAAATCTTTTTGAGCTTCAGCCTTGCTCTGTAAGCAATGGTTGTTCTGACATTGGTATGAGTCTCGCCAACTAGCTTAGATATAGTTTTGAAGTCATGACCGTACGCGTAGTATAAAATCAAAATTTTATACTCCTTGCTGCTCAGTTTCTTCATTGCATCATGCAAGTCCATATCACTGATACCATTCATACAAAAAAAAAGCTCTTCATCGTCCACGTAATTTTCTGAATCGTTTTGGTCAAACCATAACTCATAGTATTCTTCCATAGTTATGTTTTGACTATTTTCTCTGGCTTCATTCATGTATTTTCTTCCCATGTTTTCTCCAATAGCGAATAACCAGCTCTTCATTTTGGAAACATCTCTTAGCTGGTCTAAACTTTTCCAAGCTGCCATGAATGTATCTTGAACCAAATCATCAATTTGATCTCGTGGGATGTTAAAACAAGACAAGAAATTTCTAACATCTTGAAGATACGACCATAAAAGCTTTTCTCTTTCTTTTCTGCTGTAATCACAACTTTTCTTTTTATCCATTTTTTAATCTTTTGCTAACCATTTCTTCATCCAACCGAACTATCCAAGAGTTGATTTTTTATTCTTTACGTTAGGTTTCGGTAAATTTCGCCTACTTTTTGAAAAAAAATCAAAAAATTTAGAAAAATTTTCATTTTTTGCAACACTTGGACTTAAAAGCCACTCATTTATATAAAGGGGGATTTTGGTGTTACAGATTAGTTGTTACATGTTTGATTGTACATGGATAACAAGATTAAAAGTGTGTAAAGGAAAAATATTCATTAAAAGAAGTTATTCCCGCGAAGGAAGCTGTGAGGGGGCACAGCTTCCTTTATTTTTTGAACGTTTTCCCTCGTTGGTTGCCTCTGCCGTTTAAGAGGCGACCAAGAAGTTGGTCATAAATAGGAATTCCACCAAGAAGCTCCGCAGTTAAATATGCTGCGAAGGTAACCACCGCAAGGGGAAGCATATTCCGGAAAATTCCTGTCATTTCACTTATCAAAATTATGCCCGTAATAGGCGCTCTTACAATAGCAGCGAAAAACCCTGCCATACCGAGAACTACGAAATACGTAACATGATTGTTGGCACATCCGCCGTAGAAATCTACAACTTCGGCAAACAAGCTGCCTGTTACAGCTCCAAGCACCAAAAGCGGAAGGAAAATACCGCCGGGAGCGCCTGATGCAAAGCTAAAAATGGAAAATGCAAATTTTATTATTAAAAGTATCAAAAGTATTTTTACACTATTTTCTTTTCCTGCAAATTCCACCAGTTCGTGTCCGCTCCCAAGTACTTGAGGATAAAAGACTGCCAAAACCACTATCATTAAGACCGGGAGCGCCGCCTTTAGCCACACAGGTTTCAGGCTGCCAAAGATGTTTTGTGATAATGCTATACATTTATTATACAGCACACCTAAAGCTCCTAGCAAGACCCCTAAAACTAAAACCATCCAATAATGAGACAGTGGAATGGTTGCGGACATTACTAAGGAAAATACCGGTTGTAATCCGAAAATTGACGACGCAACCCACTCGCCGGTTATAGCGGCTGCCATAGTGCTTAAAAGTATCTCTGTTGAAAAAGTTTTATGTAATTCTTCCAATGCAAATACCACTCCCGCAAGAGGCGCGCCAAATGCGGCTGCAAGTCCCGCTCCTGCTCCGCATGTCATAAGTAATCTTTCTTCTTTATGCAGACGCCCGCTCAACCGGGAGAATCCTTTGCCTACCATGGCTCCAAGCTGAATACTTGGGCCTTCTCTGCCAAGTGACAGACCTGCTCCTATTGCCATCACTCCGCCTAAAAATTTAGCTATGATTACGCTTAGCCAGTTGGATTTAATTTTTCCCTCCAGCTCTCCTTTCACTTGTGGAATTCCGCTGCCGGAACACAACGGTTCTCGTGTTACGATAAATGAAACTGCCACAGTTAAGAAGAACAGGAGCAGCAGGCACCACAATACTACAGAAACTTTAGTGTGCGCCGCATCTAAAAGGAGGTTTCTAATCCGGTCGGCTTCTGTGAGCGCCATCCTAAACAAGGATACTAAAATTCCTGTCAGAATACCCACTGCTATACCTTCAACAATAAGTCTGTATTTTAAATTAGTGAGAATACTCAAGTAGCGAGGAACGGCCTCTTTAGAGTTGTTCCTTCTCATTCTTTCTGTTTGTCTGCTCATTTTTCTATCTATTACTTCTATGCAAAATATAAGTTAGTTGTCAAATATTCAGGGTCACATGTTACGTCTATTCCCATAGCTCTTAATGTTTGCTCGTCTCGTTCGCTGAGGATAGCAGTGCAGTGTGCCTTGCATCCCCTCAAATTATCCAAAAGCTCCACAGCCTTTTCGGCGCAGGCGTTGCTTTCCGCAGAAATGGACAGGGCAGTAAGAATTTCCTCCAGATTCAAACTTGTCTTGTCGTGATGAAGTACATCCGTCTTAAGATTCTGAATACTGCGGAAAACATTAGGTGCGATTACATATAATTCGTCAGGAATCCCACCTAATTTCTTAACTGCGTTAAGAACCGCCGCGCCGGCAGCAACCATTCTGCGGCTTGAGCGTCCGGTCACAAAACTTCCGTCGGGCATTTCTATTGCCATAACTACTACGTTTAAATACTTCTTATCTGAATTGCGTTTTTCCTCCGCATATTCTCTTGCGGGAACAACCACAGCTCTGTCCGTTTCACTTGCTCCCATTTCTTTCATCAGAAGTTCGGAACGCTCTAAAGCGTCTTCGCTTATCTTCCCTTTTTTATAATCGCACTTGGCTATCATAAATCTTCTGATGATTTCCTGAACAGCCGCTTCTTTAACCGCCTCGTCGTCGGTAATGCAAAGTCCTATACGGTTTACACCCATGTCGGTAGGCGACTGATACTCGCTCTCACCGGTAATTTTCTCAATTATCCTCTTTACAACAGGGAATACCTCTAAATCGCGGTTGTAGTTTACAGCCATTTGTCCGTAAGCTTCCAGATGGAAAGAGTCGATCATGTTAACATCCCTAAGATCAGCGGTTGCCGCCTCGTAAGCTATATTTATAGGATGTTTAAGAGGAAGATTCCATATAGGGAAAGTCTCGAATTTAGCGTATCTTACCTTATTCCCACGCTTATACTCGTGGTAAAGTTGGGATAAGCAAGTTGCCAGCTTGCCGCTGCCCCCTCCCGGACCGGTTACCACAACCAGTGGTTTATCCACACTGATATACGGATTGGCGCCGTAGCCTTCTTCGCTTACGATAGTATCCACATCAGTCGGATAACCCTTTGTATAAAAATGTTTATAGGTTTTAATGTCGCGCCGTTCCAGTTTGTTGATGAACATGTTTACCGCAGGGGCATCTTCGTATCTGGTTACAACCACACTGTTGATTTTCAGGTCATGTTTTCTGAAAATATCTATGAGCCTTAATACTTCAAGATCGTAGGTTATTCCAAAATCTTGCCGAGTCTTGCTGTTGATTATATCGCCGGAATAAATACAAATGATTATTTCCGCCTGCTCCTTCATCTTTTCCAGAAGTTTAATTTTAGCGTTCTCGTCAAATCCGGGGAGCACTCTCATAGCGTGTTTGTCATGGACAAGCTTGCCTCCAAACTCAAGATAAAGTCTTTCGCTGTTCCCGTGATTTATTCTTTCAAGGATGTACTTTGATTGTTCTTCAATGTATTTTTCTGCGTCAAAACCTATTTTTTGCATTTTTCTTCTCCTTAAATTTTAGCTTTTTCCTTCGTTCTTTTATAATTTAATTTTATAGTTTACATCACGTCGATCGTCAGACGATTTCTGCCCTCTGCCATTCCCTGAAGGCTTATATCGTACTGGATGTCGATACTGCCTGCCAGTTTTTCTCTGTCCAGATTATCAACGATCCATTTAGTCAGTACTTCCACATCCATGACGCCGTAAGGCGTGTTATAGGTGCTGCAAAACCTTTTGCCCTCCTCAAAATAAAGTTCCGTGCCAAAGCCTATATCTCCAATGCGCCGCATTTTTACAGAGCCATCTCTAATCTTTAAAGTGGTCTTGCAGCCTACCATTCCGGAGACTTCACTTTCATCGTAAATCATATAAATAGAATCGTCTTTAAGATATATTTTGCCGTCTGTGACAAATTCCATCTGATCCTCTTCTTTATTATCAAAACATTGTTTACCTACAATCTTTAGTGTTATATCTCTCATATCCCAGTTCTATAATCCTTTCAATTACTTCCCCGTAGCTTACTCCCGCTTCCTTCCATAGGAGCGGGAACATGCTGTACTTGGTAAAACCCGGTATTGTGTTTATTTCATTTAAATAAATCTTACCCGTATTCTTCTCGATAAAAAAGTCTACTCTGGCGAAGCCCTCGCCATCAATAGCAGAATAGGCTTTTATCGCCAATTTTCGGATTTCCTCATAAGTTTCTGTCGGCAAGTCGGCCGGAATACACAGTTTTGACGCTCCGTCGTCAAAGTATTTGGCTTTATAATCATAAAACTCGGCTGACGGAAGGATTTCGCCCACTGCTGCCGCCTTTGGATCATCGTTTCCTATAATGGCGGTTTCGATTTCCCTGCAATTTATAAATTCCTCTATTATCAGTCTGCGGTCGTATTTAAGAGCCAGCGTAATTGCCTTATCCAGAGAATCTCTGTCCATCGCCTTGCTGATTCCCACGCTGGAGCCCATATTTGCCGGTTTAACGAAGCAAGGATAGCCTACGGCCGTTTCCACCTTTTTCAGAGTTTCTTGCCTGTCAGCTTTAATTTCCGCCCTTGTAACGGATGTATGTTTGCATATAGGAAGTTTGTTTTGTCTAAAAACATCTTTAGCCACGAGTTTATCCATAGCTACAGAGGAAGCGAGAACTCCGCAGCCTCCATAGGGAATATCCAGCATTTCAAACAGTCCCTGAATTTTGCCGTCTTCGCCGTAAGGTCCGTGCATTATGGGCAGGGCAAAATCAATTATTTCTTTTAATTCCCCTGTATCTATGCAGGTTGCCGCTTTAATCCAGCTTCCGTTTTCAATGATGTCGGCTGTGATGTCATGTCTTCCCGAAGCGTTTTCACCGAAAACCTGCGGCAGTATGGTCCACTTTCCTTCCTTGGTTATTCCGATATATACTAAATCATATTTTTTCTTGTCGATGGCTCGTATAACAGATGCTGCGGAAAGGAGTGAAATTTCATGTTCTCCGGATTTCCCTCCGAAAATAATGCCTATTTTCTTTTTATCCACCTCTTACCTCCTTCTTAATGATTGGTCTTTTCAATTATATTTAGCTGATGCTTGCCAGAATTCTTTCTAAATGTTCTTTATCAAAGTAATATTTCTTGCAGCAAAACTGGCATACCATTTCCGCTTGTCCATCTTCCTCAATAATGTCTGTCAGGTCCTTAGTCCCTATGGTCATAAGTACCTGTTCCAGTCTTTCTTCGGAACAGTCACATTCCCATGCCATATCCTTAAATCCCATGTCTTCGGCCTTGTATTCTTCCGGCATATCGCCGAAAATTCTCTCTA
Organism: uncultured Oscillospiraceae bacterium; assembly: GCA_964651095.1. Classification (GTDB taxonomy): domain Bacteria; phylum Bacillota; class Clostridia; order Peptostreptococcales; family Anaerovoracaceae; genus SUG1106. The sequence goes on from CAZYWO010000042.1 coordinate 7,054, forward strand.
CCATATCCATGAGGAGTCCTTCTTCTGACTTTCCTGCGCCTGCGTTTACAGTTTCTTCAACCAGCGTCGTTATAGGCGGCAGGTCATTAAGCATTTTTTCAAGTTCATCTACCGCTTCCTCTTTAAAGTCAGGAAGCATCTGGATAATCATACCTCCGGCAGCCATCACCGAATAGTCTGTATCTACCTTTACACCCAATGAAATTGCTGTGTTTTGCTGTTCCGAGATAAAGTAGTAAGCCGTCAGGTCGTCGGCGATTTCACCGTCTACCAAAGCAATTGTTCCAACATACGGGTCTTTTAACCCCAGATCTTTAATCACTGTAAGGTCGCCTATTCCCAAGCTGCCTCCCACATCAAGTTTGCCCATCTCATTGAGCGGCAAGTCTACGTCGGGATTCGCTATAAATCCTTTTACCCTTCCCTTGGCTGTAGCGGTGGCTAAAATTTGTTTAGCCGGTCCGTCGCCTTTAAAAATAACGGTAAGTTTATCTGTATCGTTTTTAAGCATAAGTCCCATAAGGCCTGCGCCTGTAAGCACCCTGCCAAGACCTGCTGTCGCCAGCGGTGACGTGCCGTGGATTTTTCTTGCTGCCTCCACTATTTCAGTGGTAATTGCAAGGTAAACTCTGTATGAACCGCTTTTATCCAGTCCTGTGTATACTTTGCTCATTTTATCTGTCCTCCAAAAGGTTTCTTACCAGTTTGCAAAGCTCAGCAGCCGTATCTATAGCCTGACTGCGGCTTTCGCCTTTGGCAAAAATATATATTTTTAATTTCAGTTCTGTTCCGGAAGGCCTTACTATTATTCGGTGTCCGCCTTCAAGGTCTGCGCAGTACATGTTCTGCTGCCGGTAGCAAAATTCTTTCATCACGGCGACTTGACCTTTAAGGCAACGTTTCAGTTTGCCGTCAAAAAGTTCTTTCACCTTTGCTGTCATTTTGGCTTTATCTTTTTCCTGCTTATATATTATAGAAGTGGTAATCGACTCTGTATAACCGTATTCTTCATAAATTTCATCTAAGCGTTTTATAAGGCTTGAGCCTCGCTGCTTCTGTTCAGCCGCCATCAGGCAAATCATCTGTGACGCCAAAACTCCATCTTTATCTCTGGTATAATTTCCATAAAGGTATCCCAGACTTTCTTCAAAGCCGAAGAGAAAATCATCTTCTCTGCCTTTAGCCGTCATCTTTTCAATTTCCAAAACTATGTTTTTAAATCCGGTAAAAACATTCTTTACTTCCACACCATAACTCCGGCCGATTTCCTCTACTAAAGGAGAACTGACAAAACTCTTAAACGCCACTTTGTTTCCGTCAAGATTACGCCCGCATATCCCTGCCTTATGGCAGCGGCATATATAGTCGAACATCAACTCTCCTACCTGATTGCCGCTGAGGTGAATGTATCCTTTATCACAATAGACCGCCACTCCTACTCTGTCGCTGTCTGGGTCTGTGGCAATTATAACATCGTATTTACATTCATCTGCCGCGCATACTTTAAGGGCCTCTTCAAATACCTGATCGTTCTCCGGGTTGGGAGACGGACAAGTAGGGAAGTTTCCATCAGCTGCTTTTTGGTTGTCAACTACTTTAACATTACCGGTTCCAAGATTGTTCAGAGTCCTCATAACATAGGAAAATCCCGCTCCGTTAAGGGGTGTGTAACACACATTAAGCTCCGATACCGCCCCGTAGCAATTTTCCGGCTTGTCCCACCAAAGGGTATGGTTTTTCACTGCTTCGATATAGGCGTCTTTCACGCTTTCATCTAAAACAGTGACCTTGCTCGGTTTTTTTGATGGCTGCCAGACAAAAGGGTCTTGCTTTTCAATATATTCTTCAATAAGAGCAGCCTTGCGGTTATCGATCTGATTTCCGTAATGGTCGTAAACTTTATATCCATTATATTCTTTAGTATTGTGACTGGCGGTAAGCATGATTCCACCGTTCAGTCCAAGATATCTAACTGCAAATGAAACTACGGGCACAGGTGTAGCTTCGCTGAAAATATATGCGTCTACTCCCTTTGCCGCGTATACATCCGCTACGGCAGCAGCGTACTCTTTAGAATTTATTCTAGTATCATATCCTATTACTATTTTAGGCGCGTTGTATCGCTCCGTCAGGTATTCCGAAATTCCCAGTGAGGCTTTCCTGAGAACTACAGAGTTTATTCTGTTGGTTCCAACGCCCATCTTTCCGCGTAGTCCGGAGGTTCCGAAGGCAATGTTTTTACAAAATCTATCGTAGATTTCATCCCGATTAGTTTCAATGCAGGCAAGCTCGCAGGCTAAATCCCTGGGGAGAGCTTCTTTTCTCCACTTTGTATATTCTCTAAAAGCTTTTTCCATAATATTAATATCTTTAATTTTAATTTCACTTTCTCTTTTAATTAACAACAGTTTATTTTATCATATTTCACATATTTTTTACACAGAAAATACACAAAATATAGTTATAATTTGGGTAAATTCAAAATAAATCAACTTTACGGTCCAGATTTACATCTGGCATAAAACAAATATAAAAGGAGGGCATATTATGGATGATTGGGATAAATTCCAAAGTGATGACAGCAGCATCTACACTAAACCTGAATGTGAAAATACTGAATATAATCAGGGCGCAGGGATTTATGTAGATAACTCAGAGGCTCCTAAAAGATCCTCTAAATCTCGTAAAGAGCCTAAATATGTTACAAGAAAGTTTTTCGCTGTGATGATGATAGTTTGTATGGTTTTCTCTGCGGCAGTTGGCGCAGGTGTTTATGCTTTTGCGATGAGCACTTTTGGGGGTACTACTATAGACAAGTCTATTAGGACTACAAACTATAATCTATCGAAAGCGACGGGCAGCGAACTTTCCATTCAAGAAATAATTGCAAAAAATGAAAACTCGGTAGTTGCTATTTCAACTGAATCTGTATCTACCGATATATGGCTCAGACAGTATGTTACGCAAGGTGCAGGAAGCGGAGTAATTTACAGCGAAGATGGTTACATCATAACCAATAATCACGTTATTGAAGGCGCAAGCACCATTAAAGTAACTCTCCACGATGGCAGCGTCTTTGATGCTACTTTGGTAGCTACTGACGAACAAACAGATATTGCAGTCATAAAAATAGATCAGACAGGCTTAACACCTGTTACCATCGGTACAGCAGAAGAGCTTTGCGTAGGTGATTTAGTCGTTGCAATCGGAAATCCTCTCGGAACTCTTTCAGGTACTGCAACAGACGGTATCATCAGCGCTTTAGAACGTGAAATCACCATCGACGGAAAAACCATGTCACTGATTCAGACCAGCGCTTCTATTAATCCCGGTAACTCTGGAGGCGGTTTATTCAACCAATACGGTCATCTCATCGGTATTGTAGTTGCAAAGTCTTCCGGTTCTGATGTGGAAGGTTTAGGTTTCGCAATTCCTTGTGATAAAGTTGCAGATGTCGCTAAGTCTCTTATAGAAAACGGTTACGTAGCAGGCAGACCTGCCGCCGGTATCACCATCGTTGATTTAACCGACGCTCAAACTGCAATGCAGTATGGTGTTTCAATTACAGGTGTATATATTCAAGAAGTAACAGGCGAGAATGCTCAAAAAGCCGGTCTTAAAGCAGGTGACCTAATTTACTACGTTGACGATACTAAGATTACAAGCTCCGCTGTTCTTTTAAGCGAAATTCAAAGCCATGAAATAGGCGATACGGTTACTTTTACCGTAGTTCGTGAAAATGAAATGAAGAAAATAAAAGTTGAACTTGGTGCAGCGGTACAAGCCACTGAAAGCGGCAGCAACAGTCAAGATATATCGCAAGATACACAAGCAGCTTCATAATTTTAAAAAATTAAAAAAAATGCTAATAATTTTTTTAATCTCCAATAAAATAGTTTAAGAATAAAACAACCTGAGCACAATGCTCAGGTTGTTTTATTTGCTTTTTTATTTAGAGCTTTTTTTCAAAATTTCCTTTAGCTTTGACTTGAGTATCAGTTTGCCCTGATCATCTTCGTCAAAAAGCTCGTTATATGCTCCATCCTTACAATCTATGAGGCACAAAGGAGGAAAAACGACGCACCACCAGTTCTGTCCTTTACCTTCACCGATGGTAATAGTCAAAGCCTCATAATTACCTGCGGGGAAATACACATCTTCATATTGTTTTGCCGGAATTGCGGTAACTCCGATTCTAACTGCCACTTGATAGTCATACCCCCAAGCCTTTACGCAGTCTTCTGCCCAAAGCCGGATTTGCTCTAAATTTTCTTCAATATATTTTCTGCTTTCCCCAATATCGGAGCTTCCTGTAAGAGCATTTTGCAACTTCACAACCACGCAGTCTCTGATAAACAATTTAAGTTCCTGATCCTGCTTGGAATCGCTGTTTGCAATAACGTGGAAACGAATTATTCCCTCATATTCGTTAATCATTCCTTCTTCGTCTGCCTGCCATTGAGTCTGTTCTATTCTTTCGATTTCCTGCTGCCGCATCTGCTCATTTTTTTTAGTTTCCTGTCGCTGAGCCACTGCTTCCGGTATGTACTCGAAAATACATATTCCCAAAACTGAAACTACTGTCAGCACAATAACCCATCTTTCAATGGAAGTTTTTTTCTTAATATCCATGTCATACTCCCTTCTGTCAAAAAAAGTATGGACATGGTTTTAAGATTTAATACATTTTTAATGTTTTTTAATATATTTTTATCTTAGAATAAGCAATTTCTTGCCCTGATAGAGTTGTTCGTCTTCCATCTGGTTAAGCTGACTGATGGTCTCCACTGTGGTTTTAAACTGTTTTGCTATGTTCCACAAATTATCGTCTTTTTTAGCTACATATACCACCATAGGCGCTGAAACGGCCTTTTCGGAACTTTCTTCAAACGCAGGATTTACAAGAACTTTAAACGGGGTTTCCCTCATAATCTCAGCGCTTACCAGAACCGCAGCGTTAAATTCAATCTGCTTTCCATTGATTTTTTCAGCCCAAATATCTTTCACATACATTTTTTCGTTGATTATCTCATCTCCGTTCATCTGCGGTACGGCGGTTGCTACTCTGAAAGGTACTTCCTGACGCACGGAGAAAACGTGTTTAGGGCCGTCTTTGCTTTCATGGCACTGACAAATCATCTTGGCCAAAACTGTACCTTCGGTAATGACCTTTCCCTGCTCGCCATGGCTTTGACTGCCTATAATTTCTCCTGTTGTATAAAGAATTTTGTCAATGTCTCCATAAGGGTTCTGCGGAGAAATTATTTCACGCACAGAAGACTCCCCAATTGTGGTGCCTACCAATGTGCGGCTTTTTTCCTCTTTAAAATCACAGATGAAGTCTTTTTCTTTATGATAACCATCAACGATGATTTCTTTTTCTATATTGCGATAAAGTTCTACATATGTAATTATTTCACCCTCAAGCCGGAAAACTTCTCCCAGCTCCTCATCTTGCGCCAGCTTTACTCTAAGCCCGCTGCCGTCAAAACATACATTGCTTCCGCTCCAGTTTCCTCCTTGCTGGATAGGTATGAATTGAGTAAATTCTACTCTTTCCTGTGATTGTTTAATGCAATCTGTACGGCTGCCGCTTTCTGTACTGTTCTTGGCTGCTGCTCCTGCTGCTATGCCTGCTGTCGCTGAATTGCCCGTTGCTGAACCTCTTTCCGACATACCTGCTGCCCCAGTCGATACACCTGTGGCAGAACCTGTACCTGCTAAACTTGAACGTGCTGACCCGGTTGATTCTTCTACGTTCTCTAAACCCTCTGAGGCTACCATTTTCCTGCCTGCGGTATTATTGTCATCTGCTACAGTGTACAACAGGTTCACCAGCACAAAACCGTTTATAACAATCTTTTCTCCCGTAACTTGTTTATAGTTTTCTACTACGTTGATGTCCTGTTTCAAAATATTTTCAAATGGGAAGTCATCTTTGATTTCGAGGTTTTCACTTATGGAGAGGGTATCCTTTTTGCGCAGGGCAATGTTGGTAATCTCAACTTTTTCCTTGAGCATTTGAATCTCTTCGCCTGAAATTCCCTCAAAAACATCGACTTTACTATCTGCACATTCGCGCGCCATAATTGCTAAAGAGATTTTTACTCTGTACTTTCTCTCATTTATGACCATATAGTCGACTTGTTCAACATTGCAATCCATTGTAAGTGTGGAGCCCTGTGCCAAACCTGTATGCCACTGGTCTTTAAAAGGTACTCTTGTCTGAACGGAAATTATTGGGTCACCCATCTCCTGATTTTCGGGCATATATAAAGTTTGCAGTTCTACTTCTCCCGATACGTTTATGTAGTCGTCAGTTTTGCTTATCTGATCAATTTCTCTTGATGTCAGTCTTGCCTTTCCGTTTATAAGCAAAATCTCTCTGAGATCCGGCTTGGTATCCGGTACCAAAATATCTTCTTCAATGGTTATCACTGTCTTTGGCTTTTCTGTTATATTGGTCACTTGTACAGGCGAATAAATCGCTCCTTTTGTGACCGGAATTATCACTCGCTCTTGTATCTCTTTTGCCGGCACCATGGCGTAATCCGGAATTTCATTTTCATAGGTCATAGCTTTTCCCCTTTCCAAACTTGGTCTTGCTACAATGTATTCTGTAACATGGTTTTTTATGCTGAATAACCCGTTTTTGCAAGTGTATCTTTACACGTAAACTTCTTTAAATGATTTATTGTCTCGATAAATGCTATTTAATAAAATATTCTGCTAAAATTGTTACTCATTGTAACAATTTGTCTATTTAAAGCTAAATTTGTCACATTTTTTTAGCGCCGGTCGGAGTATTGACGGTTTAATTATTTTAATTATAAAGAGAAATGGCATGACGATAAAATCGCCCCATGGCTTTTACCATAGGGCGATTTTATTATATTTATTAAATTTATTATATTTGTTTAACTTTAATTCTTATGCTTCGTCTGTTTTTCCATGATTGCAGTGGAAAACGCTTTCTCCCTCATTGATGACAAACTCCTTGAGATGAAGAATGTGTTCGTCGGCGGCAAGGCGTGCCTTGTCCGCATCACCGCTGATAATAGCCTCTACGATTTCCTTATGTTCCATCGGCTGGCTTTCAAATCTTGAAAAATCATCATAATATATGTATCTGAATCTCAGCGCAAGTTCCTGTATCTGGGAAACCATCTGTATCAGAGTTTTGTTGCCGCTGCAAGAAACGATTAGTTTGTGAAAAGCCTCATCCAGCTTTATCATCTCCTGAATGTCTCCCGATTCAACAGCACATTTATAGTCCTCTGTAGCTTGGCGCAATTCATCTTTTTGCTCGTCTGTGGCTTTAATCGCTGCAAGAGCTGCTGCCATTCCTTCTAAATCTTGTCTCACCTCAAGAACATCTTCTATATCCTTAATGGAAATATCCGATGCGTAAGCGCCGCGCCTTGGTTCAATAGTTACCAGTCCCTCTTTTTCCAACTTTCTGATTGCTTCCCTTATGGGTGTACGGCTTACACCCATATCGTCGGCAAGTTCCACTTCCATCATCCTTGTTCCCGGCAGGATTTCACCAATCAAAATCTGCCTTTTAAGTTCTTCATATACAATTTCTCTAAGTGGTCTGTGGTTTTGCAAATC
>CAZYWO010000043.1:0-14311 GCA_964651095.1 uncultured Oscillospiraceae bacterium
TATGATTTCGTAGGCAATTCAAGGTTCGTATATCCATTTAACTAGGTCGACATATTAAATTATTATAAAATTAAGGTTAAATGGAAGATAACGTGTGCTCTCCTAAAGCTACCGCTATTAAAGAGCACTGTATAATACGAGCGGAGCGAGTATCACGGTTCTTAGAATTGACCGAAATCTATGATTTCGTAGGCAATTCAAGGTTCGTATATCCATTTAACTAGGTCGACATATATCGATATGTAATATATTACATAAATCTAAAGTTGTCAATAACAAAATACCACCATATTATCTTACCACATTTTTTTAATTTTTAATAGATATTTATTGCTAAAAAAATAAAATTGTAGTAGAATAAAAAAGAGTTTGTTTGTTTTTTAACAAAGCCTTACAACTCTAGGAGATCATATATGTATAAAGTATCAAATTTATCAAGCGAGTATAAGAAAAAGTTAATAACTGCCGATGAAGCGGCAGCTATGGTGAAAAGCGGTGACAGACTGCACTACGGCTTAGGATGCGGAGCCATTGTCGATATTGATAAGGCGATTGCTAAAAGAGCGGCAGAACTTAGGGATATTACAGTTATAAGCACTGTTGCAATAAGGGAAAAGCCTTTTGAGACTTATTTAGCAACAAAAGATAATGGAAATGTGAGATTTTCTTCAGCACATTTTAACGTACACGATAGGAAGATGAATAAAGATGGGCGTTGCTGGTACATACCTATGATGTTTTGTGAATTGCCGTATTTATGGGTAAATAATGATAACGGAATAGATATCGCAATGTTTCAGGTAGCGCCGATGGATGAACACGGAAACTTTAATTTGGGACCGCAGGTTGCTGACATGTGGGGTGTGATTAAATCGGCAAAGAAAATCATAGTAGAAGTAAATGAGAACATGCCTATTGCCCATGGATATCAGACTCAATTAAATCTATACGGGATCGATTATGTAGTCGAAGGCAGCAATACACCGCTTGCAGAACTTCCTGCTAAGGCGCCAAGTCAGATAGATAAAATGATTGCAAGCCACATAGTACCTAAAATTAAAAGCCACAGCACTTTACAGCTTGGTATAGGAAGCCTGCCGCTGTGCATAGGCTCTATGTTGGCAGAGTCGGATCAGAGGAATATTAATGCTCATACCGAAATGTTTACAGACGCTTATGTAGACCTTTTTGAAGCCGGAAAACTTACAGGAAATAAACCGATAGACAAGGGCAAAGCAGTATATACCTTTGCAGGAGGAACTAAAAGACTTTACGATTTTATTGACGACAATCCAATCTGCTGCAACGCTCCGGTGGATTATGTGAACAACATTGCTACGATTGCACAAATTAACAATTTTGTTTCAATAAATAGCTGTATTCAAGTCGATCTTTATGGACAGGTTTGCTCTGAATCTGCCGGACATCAGCAGATAAGCGGAACAGGCGGACAACTTGACTTTGTTCTTGGTGCATACCAATCAAAAGGCGGTCAAAGTTTTCTTTGTACACCTTCAACCAGAGTAGGAAAGGATGGTAAGCTGGAATCTTTGATTTCACCTGTGCTTCCTCCGGGAGCTATAGTTACCACACCGAGAATGGCGACAAATTATATCGTTACCGAGTATGGCGCAGCAGACCTTAAAGGAAAAACAACATGGGAAAGGGCAGAGAGGCTTATAAATATAGCTCATCCTGACTTTAGAGATCAGCTTATTAAACAGGCAGAGATGATGGGTATTTGGAGAAATTCCAGCAGGTGTTTGTAATCTTTAGATAATATATAATAAAATTAGGTGTATAAAACTTTTTTTCGCAGTTATAAAAAATAAAACCTCGCAGGTTTGAGCGATTGCGAGGTTTATATGCTTTTTGATTTGTTTATTTTATATTATTTTATATTATTTTGTTTATGATAAATCTGCTATTCCGGAGAAAGCATTGACCTTATCCTGCATGTAAAAATCAGTCTTTAATTCGTCTGGGATAGCAGCTAAACCCCTTTCGGCGAATTTTCCGTCTGGAGGCTGGATAGGTCGACTGTCATCTCTGTTTCCTTGAGGAGGGTTTTGTCCATCAGATGGATTTACGAACTCGGAGAATTTATTTCCGTCAGGTTTCTCGAAAGGTTGCTGCTCATCAAGAATTTCGGGCAACTCTCCCTCTTGTATCAACTCTCCTTTCATCATACCGCCCGGACCCATCCGTACATCTGTGCCGGTATAACTTTGCTGAATCCCGCCGCTGTACGAAGTAATAGATAAAATATCATAAACTCCGGCAGTTTCAGCGCCTTCGACCGTGCCGCCGATATAAATGTGATAAGTTTCTTCAAGGATAAAATTTGGGCTTGAAATAACTGCTCCCATGTATTTACGGGCGTTATCTGCCAAAACTTCATCCTCAGATGGGTCATAAGCGAATATTATACTTTCATCATCAGCTTTCTTTATTACGATTGCATCATCGGAATTATTGTAATCGGCAAATTGCAGGTTCAGGGTAATCTGTTCAGAATCGCTTTCCGCCCAGTCCATAGTGGAACCCAGAGCGATAACCGTACCTCCGTTTATATATGAACCCATGTCGCTGTCAAGGCCTGCATCGGAATTTGGATTGGCGCTGGCAATAACAGTTCCGCCGTTAATTACCAGCCAGCCATTGGAATCTATTCCATCGCCTTCAGTTCCCAGTCCGGCCATAATGTGAAGATTACCACCGTTAATTGTGGTTACAGATACTCCATCTTCATTGGTATTGATTCCGTCATCGCATGAGCGTATATTTATGTTGCCTCCGTTTATTGTCAGGTGAAGTTCTGTGTCCAGACCTTCATTATCGGCAGTTAGATTTAAAATACCGCTGCCGTCAGTCTGTCCGTTAACATTCATAGACATGTAAGAATAAATTGCACCGTCTTGTTTCCAGAGCTTTTTTTCTTTATCATTATCTTGGTAAATGCGAGCTACATGTGAGCCGGTAATTTGATTTTCGCTGCCGTCGGCAATTATTATATTAGCGCCTGCGGCGGTTGTATCAACTTCTGAAGAAGCGGTTTCCAAAGTCCAGTCGCTGTCACATTCGTAAACATTTAAGAAAAGAATTGCAGGGGCAACTTCGCATGTTATATCTGCGTTATCCAGAATTAAGGTTACTACAGCGTCAGAATCAGTTTTAGAATTTTCTCCCAGATCAACTTTAACTTGACCTTTGGAAAGCTTTCCGCTTAAGCGATATGTTCCGGCTTCGGTGATATTAACAACGGTGTGAGACGATGCGTTTTCACTGCTGTGGCGTTCATCCTCGTTTCCTTCTCCGTAAGTATTTCCGCTATCGTAGCTTTCCCGGTCTTCATAATATATAATATCGTTGCTGGTGTAAACGGCCTCTGATGTGTCGCTTGTAACAACATTACCGTCAACAGTTATGTTGTCGTCGGAGAGAATGATATTTACATCGTTTTGTTCACTACTTTTTTTAATGCAGCCTCCCAGTGTAACTGCTAAGGCTAAGCAGGTTAGGAATACAGTAAGTCTTTTAATATTTTTTTTCATAAAGAGGGTTCCTCCTATTTTATGAATAAAAACAAATCTTGCACATCTATAATGCAAGATTTGTCTTTATTTATTTGATTTTAAATAATATTAGGTCTAGAGTTTGGGTTAGTCCCAATCATCCCAATGATCGTCGTCATCCCAGTCAATATCTTTGCTTATGATTTTACCGGAAGTTGCGTTGATTTCATATTCATATTCGGTTCCGTTGGTATAAAATTCGACGTCATAAATGATTATTCCATCTTCTCTATCAAGCTTAGCTTTAGTGAATCTTACGCTTGAGGAGGACAATCCTGCATCCTTAAGAGCAATTGACTTTGCCTCATCAACTCCAATGTATTTGGAAGAAGAACTACTTGAGGATTGGTTATTTGATGGGCTCGAATTACTGGTGGTATCATTGGTATTATTATTGTTTGACGTTGTATTATTTTCGTTATTGGCGCTTGTATTACCGCTTGTATTGTCGCTTTCAGACGAAATTTTTTCTGGTGGTTCGGTTGTTTCATCGCCATTATTATCGTTCTGGTTATAATTGATATCAGGTTCATCAATTTTTTCTCTATTGGCTTCTATAATACTTCCATCGGAGGCCTTAATAGTGTAGTCATATTCATAACCGTTTGCTGAAAAGTCGATATCATAGGAAGCAACTCCTTTATCACTATCATAGTGTGCAGTCAAGCCGGTAACTTCATCAGCAGTAAATCCTGCGTCATGCAGGGCAACTTCAACACCCTTATTAAGACCAATTGACTTATTTGAATTAACACTTGCTCTAACGTGGATCGATGCTAAAGCAATTACACATATTATTGCAATAGTGCAAACTGCGAAAACCCCTATTCTTAAAGGTGAATTTAAAACCTGTGTAATCTTTTTCATAAATTTCTCTCCTTACATTTTCCTCTTTCAAACAAAGCAGATATATAATTTTCGTTTATGTTTGTTTATGACCTTATTATATTGTGTCAAGATTAAAGAAACATTAAAATAATTAATTAATTAATTATTTATTTATTTATTTATTTATATCACTTGGATATTGAGTTTTCCAATATTTTCACAATTAAAGCTATAACCGGCAGTAGAGCAGTAGACAAGAAAGAGAAAGCAGCGAGTGCTTTCTCTTAAATATACGTATTTACATACATTATAGCTTTTTTATTTTAAGGTTTCAATTTTAAAGGTAAAAACAGAACCTTGTCCAAGTATGCTTTCCACTTGGATGGTACCGCCTAAAAGGGAAGCGATCTGTTTTACCATAGAGAGACCGAGCCCAATGCCTTCACTTATTGAGTCTTCGCTTCTCGCTGGATCTTCTTGATAAAATCTGTTCCAAATTTTTTCTATATTTTCATGAGAAATTCCGATTCCGTCATCTTTTATTGAGATTACGGCCTGTTCATCTTGCCTCTTTACCGATACGATAATGTTTCCATTTTCTTTTCCGTATTTATATGCGTTGTTTATTAGGTTGTTTACCATTCGGGTGAAAAGGTTTTGATCTACCACAGCCATGACGCCCGGTTCAATGTTGGTGCTGATTTTAATATTCTTATAAGAAATCATACTCTGATCATTGCAAATGGATTGAACCAATAGGCTTAAATCGCAGGGTTCTTTGTGCAGCGGCTCGTTGCCTTGGTCAAGACGAGTGAAGAAAAGCAGTTGATTGATAATTTCGTTCATGCGTTCGCCTTGACGTTTAATTACCTCAAAGGATTCTCTGTATTCTTCTTCACTATCTGCCAGTTCCAGAGCATATTGACTCTGCGCCAGAATTACTGCTGTAGGAGTTCTAAGTTCGTGGGAGGCATCCTGCGTAAATTGCCTTTCCGATTCAAAAGATTTTTCAAGCCTTGCGAACATGTTGTTGAATGTATCTGCAAGCATATGAATTTCATCACGTCCCGGTCCAATGTCAAGCCGTTTGGAAAGGTCGCCGCTTTTTCCGATTTCCTCGGCGGCGTCAGCAATCTGCTGCACAGGCAGGAAAGAACGTCTTGTAATAACGTAACCACCAAGTATGGATAAAATAGCCAAAACGGGCAGAAGCCAGAAAGACAATCGTACCACGTTATACAGCACATTGATAGTTTCATTATTTGAAACTACGCCTCGAAGCCATAACCCTTCAAATTCTCCAGTAAGAGCCTTATCAAATATGTAATATTTTTCTCCATTATATTTGAGACTGCCTATAGTGGTATATGACAAAGGAGCAGCAGCCGAAATCTTTATAGGAGCTTCTCCGTAAAGCAAGCTGCCGTCTTCGTTGTAAAGTGCGGTGCATATACCTTCAAAGAAATCACAGAAATCATCGTCTATTTCAAGCCAACCGTCTTTATATTTTAAAAATTGGTCGCCTTGTTCAATTTCTCCCTGATCACGTAAGTTAGAAAACTCAATTTCTTCTACATTTGTGGTAACTACTTTGATAAGTCTTTCCTTAACATTTTCATCCAGTACCAAGTCAGCAATGGCAAATGTTAAAATTGAAATCAGCGCAATTATAATTAGAAAAACTGTGGAGAACCAAAGCATTATCTTCATTTGTATGGAAAGTTTCTTCATATTGACATTTAGTCCTCTCTTATAACATAGCCCACGCCGCGAACCGTGTGTATAAGTTTAAGTTCAAAATCATCGTCGATTTTCTTTCTTAAATACCTTATGTATACATCCACGGCATTAGTGCCGCCTTCATAATCGAAATTCCAAAGGTGGTTTTCAATGTTCTCACGGGAGAGAACTTTACCTTTGTTTCGCAGCAGATATTCCAGCAAAGCGAATTCTTTAGCTGAAAGTTTAACGGCATGCCCGTTTCGGGTAACTTGATGTGAGTTGGTGTCCATACGCAGATCGGCAATAGTATAGACAGGAGAATTGTTTTCAACTGTTTTTCGTGTCATGGCACGTACTCTTGCCATTAATTCTTCAAAGGAAAATGGCTTGACAAGATAGTCGTTGGCGCCTAAATCAAGACCCTTGACTTTGTCCTCGACCGTATCTCGTGCCGTAAGAAAAAGTACCGGAGTTTGGTTGCCGTTTTCTCGCATGTACTTTACCACCGAAAGTCCGTCTCGCTTTGGCATCATTATGTCAAGAATAATACCGTCATACTCGGCCATCCGGAGGAAGTCGAGCGCCTCTTCGCCGTCGAAGCAGTTATCTACGCAGTAGCCTTCGGCAGTAAGTTTCTTATAAAGTATTTTGTTGAGGTCTTTTTGATCCTCAACGATGAGTATTCTCATGTTCTCACTACCTTTCATATCATAGATAATAATAAATTATTATTAAAGAAAGATTAAAACAATATGGATAAATAAATTGAAATTTTCTAATTAATTACAGCATGGCCTCAATTTCTGATTTTGGTCTTAAGCCAATAGACTTTTCGACAATTTCTCCATTCTTCACTACCATTAGAGTAGGGATACTCATTACACCGTGTTTAATTGCCAGCTCTTGCTGTTCATCTATATTGATTTTGCATACTTTAACGTCGCTGCGCTCATCAGCAATTTCTTCAAGTGTAGGAGCGATCATTTTGCATGGACCGCACCATGCTGCCCAAAAATCTACTAAAACTGTACCTTCTGCATGTAAAACCTCATCTTCAAAATTTTCTTTAGTAACATTTGTAATCATCTCAAAACCTCCTTATGTTTTGTGAGACTATTATACCCCAAAGCAGACAGTTTACAACAAAAAATATGATGAAATTTCGTTAAAAAGGAAATATGGCGGTTGTGAAAAAGCTTAAATCATGATAAAATAATTGATTATAAAAAAACGCGGATAAAAACTTTATATAAATGTATTTTGGAGAAAGGGCTATAAAAAAATGTCAAGATTCAGTGTTAAAAAACCACTGACCGTTTTTGTGGTAGTGGTGGTGATTATAGCTTTAGGAATAGTGTCGGTTTTAGGTATGACTCCCGACCTACTTCCAAGCATAGATTTACCTTATGTTGTGGTAATGACTACTTATCCGGGAGCCACTCCGGAGGAGGTTGAAAGTACTGTAACTAAGCCTTTGGAACAAAGCTTGGCTACGGTAGAAAGTCTTGAAGCAATACAATCCATTTCCAATGCTAATTATTCTTTGATAGTCATGGAGTTCGACAGTGACGCAAGCATGGATACTGCGGTAGTTAATATTTTGCAGAGTGTAGACTTAGTAGAAGGTGATTGGGATGATGAAATTGGTTCGCCTTACATAATGAAGTTAAATCCTAATATGATGCCTATTACCGTCGCTTCGGTAGATATGGAAGGATATGATACCGAAAAGCTTTCCGGGTTTGTAGAAGACACTCTTATGAACAAACTGGAAGGAATCACGGGTGTAGCAAGCATAAGCACAGGTGGATTGTTGGAATCCCAAATAAACGTTAAAATTAATGAAAATAAAATTGAATCTCTTAATGAAAAGCTGCTCGGCGAGGCTAGCCCATCTCTGTCCGAAGCAAAAGCTCAGCTTAACAATGGTCTTTCTCAGATTAAAAAAGCTGAAGCGCAGCTTGCACAGAGTGAGAAAGAATTAGAGCAGACTAAAAACGATACCTACGATCAACTTGCCGAAGCCAGCGCACAGCTAGATGTGGCGGTTTCCAAAGCAAGCGCTATTGCAACGCAGATACAGGTTCTGGAAGGTCGCCAGATGGCAATTGAAGCCCAGATTGCCCAAGGATTATATGGAGCGGAAGTAGGGGTTACATTAGAGGAGTTACAGAGTCAGCAGGCTGACATTAAGAGTGAACTGGCGATTTTACAAATGGACAGCCAGACAGCAAATGAAACCGTAGCTCAGCTTCAAGAAGCCTATAAGGAAGCCGAACGTGGAAGTTATACTGCAATTGAATCCTTTGATGATGCAGAAAAGCAGCTTGCGTCGGCAAGGAGCCAACTCAGCAGCCAAAAATCACAGCTTAATTCAGCTATGGCACAGCTCAATGAGGCAGGAGATAAGTCGCTGGAGAATGCCGGACTGGGATCAATGATTACTATTGATATGGTTTCAGCAGTATTGCAGGGACAAAATTTCTCCATGCCTGCGGGATACGTTCAGGAGGCAAACGTTAAATATTTAGTTAGCGTAGGCGATAAATTTACTGACCTTGATGAGGTTGAAAATCTATTTTTATTTAACATAGAAGGGCTTGGAGATATAACTCTCGATGACGTTGCTGACATTTTCATATCGGACAACTCAGATGCGATTTATGCGAGCATAAACGGCGAGGCGGGAGTAATGCTTACTTTCTCCAAGCAGTCTAACTATGCGACAGCGACGGTTTCCAATAATATTGCAGATAAGTTTGAAGAACTTTCGGAGGAATATGAAGGTCTTCACTTCACCACCCTCATGGATCAAGGAGATTATATTTATCTGATTATCGGAGCGATTTTAGAGAGTTTGGCGTACGGGGCTTTATTTGCAGTTTTAATATTGCTTTTGTTCCTCCGCGATATTAAGCCGACATTTATTACACTTTTGAGTATTCCTATAAGCATTACTTTTGCCATCGTGTTAATGTATTTTTCAGGGGTGACGATCAACATGATTTCCCTGTCAGGATTGGCGGTAGCTGTTGGAATGCTTGTGGACAACTCCATAGTGGTAATTGAAAATATCTTCAGATTCAGAAGACTTGGAGCGCCTGCTAAAGAAGCGGCAATCGCAGGAGCTAAGGAAGTTGCTGCTGCTATTACTTCTTCTACATTGACTACAGTATGCGTTTTTGCACCTATAGTTTTCGTGGAAGGTATTACACGTCAGCTCTTTACTGATATGGCTCTTACCATAACCTATTCCCTTGCCGCCAGCCTTATAATTGCCCTTACTCTGGTACCTGCAATGTCGTCAATGATGTTCAGAAAAGATCCTAAACCGGAGGGCAAAGGCTTTACAAGCTTTAAAAACCTTTACAGAAAACTTCTCAATTGGAATTTAAATCATAAGGCGCTTATTGTACTTATGGCGATTGTTCTTTTGGTATACAGTGTTTATGCAAGCATTGCTAAGGGATTTATTTTCATTCCGGATATGGCAACTCCACAGCTTAGCGGCAGCATGGTTATGAATGATGAAGATGCAACTTTAGAAGAAACTAAAGAAATGGCTGATAAGGTAATTGAGATTGCAAGCAAAACAGAAGGTGTTGAGACAGTAGGCGGAATGTTATCTTCTTCAGGGAGCATGGGTCTCATGATGGGAGAATCCTCGGATACATCAGTATCCTTGTACATAATTGTTGACGAAGAAACCGACCTTTCAGGAGGCCAGATTGCTGAAAGTATAGAAGAAGCATGTAAAGATTTAGACTGTCAGATAAGTATAATGAGTTCGTCTTCAATGTCTTCGTATACGTCTGCTCTTGGTGGTTCCGGCGTAAGCATTGACGTTTACAGCACCGACAACGATTTATTGCAAAAGGCGGCTGAGCAAATCGGCAAAAAGCTGGAAAAGGTTAAAGGTATCGGCGAGGTGGATAACGGTCTTACCGATGCGGAACCTGAACTGCATTTTACCGTGGACAAAGAAAAGGCGATGAAGAATGGTCTTACTGTAGCACAAGTTTATATGCAGATTTCTAAAGCTATGACCCTTGAAAATACTGCAACATCCATGAGTCTGGGCGGCAATGAATATGATATTGTAGTTTCCAGTGGAGAGGAAAGCAGTTTATCTCCTGATGATATAAAGAATTTGGAACTTGAGGGAACCGATTCAAGTGGTGAAACCGTTTATGTAAAAGTAAAAGATATAGCGGATATTGAAGAAACTAAGAGTTTACCTTCAATTCAGAGGAATGATCAGAGGACATATCTGACCGTCTCCGGTACTCTTGAGGAGGGCAATAATATTACTTTAGTTACAGATGAAGCTAAACAGGCAATTAAAGAGCTGGAACTTCCGGAAGGCGTTTCCTATGAGTTTAATGGCGAAAATGAAACAATTATGGAAGCAATGGTTGAAATGATTAAGATGATGGCTCTTGGCATACTGCTGGTTTACTTAATCATGGTGGCTCAATTCCAATCATTGAAATCGCCGTTTATCATAATGTTTACAATACCTCTCGCATTTACAGGCGGTTTGCTGGCGCTGCTGATTTTCAACAAAGAAATCAGTATCATCGCTATGCTGGGCTTAGTTCTTCTGGTAGGAATAATCGTAAACAACGGCATTGTGCTTGTCGACTACACCAACCAGCTCCGCGCAAGGGGATTAACTAAGAGGCAGGCGATAATCGAAGCGGCGGCAACTCGTATAAGACCAGTTATGATGACAAGTTTGACTACGATTCTGGGCTTGGTTGTAATGGCAATCGGCAAAACCGCAGGAACGGATATGATGCAGCCAATTGCTTTAGTTTCCATCGGAGGATTGCTCTATGCTACGCTGCTTACACTTTTAGTTGTTCCTGTAGTATATGATATTTTCAATGGAGAAGAATACAAAGTAACTAAGAAGGATGACTTGGATATAAGCCAATTGATAGGAGAATAAAGGCGCTAATCAATATGTAAATATAAAAGGAAGCTATGAAATAGCTTCCTTTTTAAGCTTTATTTTATTTGGCAAACGACACAAAAAGCAGATGTTACTGGTCGGTTTATTGCTAAACTCTGCTTTTTACCTCATCAATTCCCTGATTAGCAAGTGCGTCTGCCCGATTATTCATTTGAGTAATATATTTGAAATCATCAAAAGAAAACCTTGTGCCGTTCCATTCTACGAATTTTTGATACAGCTTATCAAAATCAGTAGATTTGCTGTTTAAGTTGACGTGACCTTTTACCCTAAAAAACTTAACGTTATGTTTGCGCACCAGATCAAGAAGCTCTTTCCAAAGTTCCTGATTGTCAACCGACTTGCGGGCAGCATTTCTCCAGCCGTTTTTTTCCCAAGATACGTACCATTCTTCACGGAAACAATTAGACACGTATGAACTGTCAGAGAAAACTTCTATGGTACGCCCTGTATCTTTAAGAGCCTTAAAGGCTTCGATTACAGCAGTAAGTTCCATTCGATTATTAGTGGTATTTATCTCGCCGCCGTGAAGTTCTTTTTGATGCTCACCGAATTCCAAAATAGCGCCCCAACCGCCAAAATTTTCAGCAGACTGATTGCCGGAACATCCCCCGTCAGTGTATATTCTCAAAATAGACATTTTCTTCCTCCATCGCTACCCAAAATATGATAGTTATATTATGGCTTATTTTGATGGATTTTACAATGAAAAAATGTTATACTTAATCGCAGAACTAATAAAACACATCGGAGATAGATATGGAAATCGGACTTTGTACATTTGCCAGCAGCAGCTCGGGCAACAGCTATTTGATAAAAAGCGAAACAACAAACATAATTTTGGATGTAGGCGTGAGCGCCAGAAGAATTTATGATGATTTGGAGCTTCTTAAGATTGATTTTGAAGACATAGATGGAATTTTGATTACCCACGAGCATATTGACCATGTTAGGAGCGCTCATCTTTTAGCTAAAAAAGCTTCTTTATGTACAGTGTTCCTATCGGAAGGAACTAAGGCTGCACTTATGGAAAAAAACACTCCCCTTATTGAAGAACGTACTCAGTGCGTTAAAGGCGGGGACAGTTTTATGGTGGGCGATATAAAAGTAACGGCTTTCGATGTTTCCCACGACACATTGGAACCTCTTGCATTTGCTTTTGAAAAGGGAAACCGCAAAATCGCAGTAGTTACTGATACCGGATATGTATCGGAGGAAATTTATCAGAACATAAAAGATGCAGATATACTTGTGCTGGAAGCTAATCACGAACGTAATATTTTGCTCTGCGGAAATTATCCGTACTTGGTAAAGCACAGGATTCTTAGCGACAAGGGACACCTTTCCAATGAGGCGGCGGCAAACTGTATCATCAGAATATTAAAGGAGCTGGATGGAAGCAAGGTTCCTATGGTTCTTTTAGCACACTTGAGCCAAGAAAACAACACTCCGTATCAAGCTTTTATTACGGTGAGAAATATGCTTGAGGAAGAAGGCTATTACATAGGTAAAGATATTAAACTGGAAGTTGTGGAAAGAGATGCTATGAGTCGTATAATGGCGCTTTAATGCAAGAAGAAGTAAAGGTTAATATGAATATTCAGATAATTTGTATAGGAAAGTTAAAAGAAAAATACTGGACAGATGCAGTAGCAGAGTATGTTAAAAGGCTTTCGCGCTATTGCAGCTTGGAAATAGTGGAGTTAAAAGAGTCAAAACTTGCCGATAAAGCAGGCCACGCTGAAGAGGAGCTGGTCAAGCTTGAGGAAGGTCGAGGAATCCTTAAGACAATCAAAGACGGCGCCTACGTTATTACTCTTGAAATCCTAGGGAAGCAGCTTACTTCACCGGAGTTGGCACAGAAAATCGAGAGACTTTCCATAGAAGGAAAAAGTAATGTTGCATTTATCATTGGGGGCAGTTTAGGACTTAGCGACGAAGTGAGCCGCAGGGCTGATTATAAATTGTCTTTTTCCAAAATGACTTTTCCTCATCAAATGATGAGAGTAGTTCTGCTGGAGCAGATTTACAGAAGTTTCAAGATTATAAAGAATGAAACTTATCATAAATAGAGGATTAATAGAAATTCGGTAGGAATTCGACGTGAATTTAAATCAGTTTAGATAGTCGAAATTGGATATATGTCATCTTCCATTCGCCTTTTGCATATTGCATTGCCAAGTTTCCTGTTAGTAAATTCATACTAGAGACTACAGGGCTACTGAACTGAAAACTTTTTAGTTGCATTCAGGTACTGCATTAGCATACCTAGATTTACATAATAGTAAGAAAATTTTTCCTTCTTTTTAATTTCAACAAGACCGGAATCGACCAGTTTCTTCATATGCTGGGATACGGTGGCCTGAGCATAGTCAAAGTGCTCTACAAGATCCTTGTTGCATACTGCCACCATTGCGCGGTTTGCCTGCATTATATATTTAAACATTCTGATTCTTGCCGGATGTGCTAATGCGTCAGAGACATCAGCGATGAGAAGAACCTCTTCTTCAAGCATATCATCTTGTTCTTTTCTAAGTCTCATATATAAAAACTCCTTTCGTTTTGATTGCCGGATTATTTTGATAAATTCTGCTGCTTCTGAGTTTAGATTTGCAAGCTTTTATATTATGCCAGAAATTGAAATTTTTTTCAAGATGTCATAAAGCAGAGATTCGCAGCCGATTGTATGCAAAAAAGAAAACGGCTGTTATTTTTTATTGATTTTATCGTCGGAAATCTTCTCATATTTTCGCGGAAATTGGTTTTGTAGAGTTGGCATCATTTTAGCACCACAAATAAGACGATATGCATAAGCACAGGGCGGTGTTATTACGCCCACAAAGGCAATTTAGGGCAACCTTGTTTTCGCCTTTATGTTACGCATTAGAGGTTCAATAACCCCTGCAAGAAAGGTATTATTGGAATTAAAACTGTAGGGTAAGGTGTTTATACCTTTTCCCACGAAAATGTCCCTTAACTATGTAACATTTCAAAGAGAAATGCTATCTGTTTAGATTATCCTGTTCCTTCCGTTCCTTTGCGAAAAGTTCCGTAGCAAGCATAGGAACGGGGTACCCTTTCCGTAAAATCGCTCTCTTTTATCTACCAACAGGGAGAGAGATTTTGCTTGTTGGGATTATCCCAAACCCTTATGTAAACTGACATTTTCGATTCTATCAGAACGTAAAATCTATTCTCACTAACTTTT
>CAZYWO010000044.1:0-13403 GCA_964651095.1 uncultured Oscillospiraceae bacterium
CTCTTCAACTCTTTTTTTCTGTGTCATTTTTTTCTTCCTTTCTCTTTTTTTTTTTGGTTGGTTTTTCTTATTTTTGGTTGTTTCTTTGGATTGATTTTACCCCTTGTCATATATACCGCCATACCATGCCATAGCTGCGCGCCTCGACGCCTTACGCTGCCATGCCGTTGCATTGCATATAAGCAGCTACGCCTTTGCGCCACGTCACCAAGCATCGCTTTGCTTCGCCATTGCCTTACCCTACCACGCTTGGCTTTGCCTTTGCCATGCTTCGCACTACATCGCCATGCCATTACTTTACGATGCAATACTCTACTATGCCTTTGCGCTACCTTACACGGTGTTGCCTTACCATGCCCTCGCGAATCATTGCTACACTATGCCGAGCATTGCCGCCGCCTTACTATGCGTCGCGTCACCTCGCCATTACAACGCTTCACCTTGCTTCGCCTACGCAATACACCGCCGTGTCATGCTATGCCATTACGTAGCTAATTAATGCCTTACTATGCCATAGCTGCGCACTGCTATGCTATGCCGTTGCCTTGCCATGACTCGCAGCGGGTCGCCTTACTCCGCCATTGCCTTGCTTTGCCATGCCTGACTTTACGCCGCTCCGCCCTTGCGCAACTAAGCGATGCTTCTCCCCGCCTTGCCTTTGCCTGACTACGCTTCGCGTGGCTTCGCCGTTGCTTAACCATACAGTGCATTGTTGCGCCTCGCCTTGCCTTTGCTTGACCATACCTTGCCGTGCCATGCCTTTGCTATACTGTGCAATACGCTTTTGCGTATCTCCTATCTTTCCATTAAATCCGTTAAAAAATGCGATTTTCGGCCATACAATCATCTCATTACTCTAAAATTCTATTTTTTCAATAGTGGCAATTTTGCCATTTAGTGGCATATAAACATTTGCACTGCCAGATCTTTTAACATCTCTGTTCAGTGTTCGCGTATCGACCAAAAATTCCACCACATCCTTATTTTTCACAGAGTAACGGTGCGTTTCATCTGTATCACGATCGGCTTTTTGGTCTGCAAGCGCAACATAGAATATCCTTCCCGTATCGGTTGTAATCCTATACTTCGTACCTATTTCTGTCCCATAATATGAACCCAGCGCGACCAGATAATAATTGTCTGTTATTCCTAAACCCTGTTCGCCGTCGCAGCGCATGAAGCCGTCGTAATCCGACCAACCCCAAGTATGTATAAACTTATACTGCGCGCTTGCTTTGTTCGTGACCGCACGGTAATCCATGTATGTTTTGAATGAACTATTGATGTCAGGCACGCTCATCGGTGTATATGTTGCTGCTTGCGCCGTCACGGATAATGCAGTTATAACCGTTGTTATTACTGCTGATGCTAACTTCTTCATATGTATCCTCCTTTTTAACTATGTGTTTTTTATTACTATTTCCCTGATTGCTATACAAGTTATTACGCTATTTATATTGCCAAACTAAATATTGCGCCTATCTTGTTTCCTTTTCTTTTAATTCTCCTAAAATCGTCTTTCATGCTTTAACTTCTTGTAAATTTTTCTGTCGATACGTGTCGATTTTTACCGCTTCGAGAATACAAGCATCTATACTCGCGATATTCATCGGCAATGATCTTTCGGGGATCAGATCCAAATTCCTCTATCATTTCAGGTAAGTTTTCGTTCACAGCATCAAATGTTAAACCGTGCCGTTTGCACCATTCAAGAGCTTCGGCAAGCCTTTCCCCTTCACGGCAAGTCCATAAAATTATCTTTGCGCCATGCAACTGCTCAGAAAGCAGATGACATATAGCGGCATCATTTGCTTTGCCTATACAAGGGTACTCGTTTGAACATAATGAACCGTCAAACCCTACCGCGATCACTTTAGCCCTTTTCATTTTCACACCTCCCTCATTGCGCCAGTCCTTTATCATAGCAGATATATGGCGAACGACGCTCCCTTTGCTGTTCTTTTCATTGTTCCTTCTCTCCTTATAAAAAAATTGTCTTATACTATTGTTATTCGCATTTTGCGTAAAAAACGGCTTAAAATACTTGCTTTTTGAGGGGTAAAATATTTTTTTCATACAAAAAATTATTTTAAAAGCTTGACTTTCAAATTCCACAATGATATAATATAGATGAAATCAGAAAAATTATATTTTCATTTCGTTGTACCTTGATAAACAAGCCGATAAAACAACCGCCTCCAAGGAGGCATGGGCGGCGCTCCAAGGAGTATAAGCCTACTTTGTTTAAAAAAACAATTTTATCTGTTTTATCGGCTTTATATCTGTAAAAATATACGGGACCTCGCAAAAAGCGGAGTCCCGTTAAACTTTATGTGAAATGTTACAGTTAACACACGTACACTTCAGCTCCTGTCAATCTTTGAACGGCTGATTTAAACCGTTCTGCATCACTGTTATTGTTAGAGAGGTGCAGTAAGTATATTTGTCGCACTTGTCGCAAATCGTTAGCTTTCAAGAAATCAAGAAAATGTTCAAGGCTCATGTGACTTTTTACCAGTCGAGGCACAAATTCCTCTGAAACATAGCCGTTTTCGATGCTCTGTTCTACAATATCCATAGAGTAATTGCACTCTCCCATTATGTGTGTTAATCCATTAAAACGGTATTTGAGGTAATATGTGTCCGTAAAATAAAGCAATTTTTCCCCCGTTAAGGTTGATGTGAGCAAAAATCCAAGAGGTTCTGCCGCATCGTGCTGAACATCGAACGGTAAAATTGTAAACGTTCCTATCTTTATCTCATTTAGCGCGCCGATTCGCTTTATTCTGCGTCCAGTAAGCCCGCAGGCATCGATTGTGCCACCGCTGGCATAGATGTCTATTCCCGCTTTAGCGAGGTTCTTGGCAGCTCTGGAATGGTCCCCGTGTGAGTGAGTAATTAGGCAGCCTGACAGCTCGTAGGTCCGAAAGTTTAACGCTTGCTGAATCTTGCCCAGAGGTACACCTGCATCCAACAGCAGAGAAGTGGTTCCATCGCTCACACAGTAAGAGTTTCCGCTACTTCCCGATGCTATGATTGTTATCCTCATTAAAAATCTGCTCCCTTAACCTCCTCATGCGCCACGATAGGAGATTCGTTAGCATCCTCATATCCGTTCGGCAGTATATGAGAGGCCTGCTTTGTGTCGATCGTGATTGTGTTTGCATTGGCTTCAATCTCTGCTTGAGCTTCAATCTCTGCATATTTCGCTTCGCGCATTTTCATATAACGGTAATTATCATCAATTTTCTTAGGATCTCTTGGCAGGTGCTTTGCGCTGTAAGCTTCTCTGATTATAGTTTTGCGTACCATTTCGTCGAGCCAGCCTTCACATTCCTTCTCAACCTGCTTCCCGTTTTCCCATACCTTGGTTTTTCCTCCCCAAAAATTTGCACTGGCGTACTGCGGTTTGCGTTTTTCAATATCCTTCATAGACATGATAATGAGTTCATTTTTTGTTGAATCAGAAAATTCAAGATAAGCAAACCCACCAATAATTTCACCTCTGTCAAAGGCGTTGGTAATCTCAAATTCATAATTTTCAACAAGATTATCTTTTCCCTTTTTGATAGGTTTAAAAACGTCGCTGCTATAGACTACCTCAACCGTGACCGCTGTAGGCACTTCCAGTGCGTATTTTTCAGAAATATAGCGAATGCCATTGTAACCTTCCATAAGATTTATGTCATACCAATTGCGCTTGTTATTCTTGTATGGGATAGGAAAGAGCATATTCTCCTGCATCATATCCAATCCCATCTTTGCATAATGCACAAGATCAAGAGCAAGCCCATTTAAGTTAACAGTGTTCCAATTGACAGGCAGATCATTGTTATACTTTGGATCTCTGTTGTTTGCATTTTTGCGGAGACGTTCTTCCTCTGCTGTCTTTAATGTCCTGTCAATTACGATAAAATAACCTTGAATTAGTGACTTTTGGTATTCTGTAACCTGTAGTGTTCCCGCGACGCTGTTCCCAAATTCCTTCAAAACTGTGTTTGTAAACTTCTCGCTGGTTGTAAGTTGCGTTTTCTTTTCTGCAATAGTATTCTCCTGTGCTGTTTCTGTCTCTATTGCTGTTTTGGCGTTAGTCAATGTATGTTTCCTCCTTTTTTTTGTCAACATCTTGAAATTAAATACGTTAAGTGAGCATTATTGTTCCTCGTCAGTCCTCATTCACCTCCAGACGTAGCTTTTTGTCTGCTTCGCTTACTGCCAAACGAATAGTCTGTGCTTTTGTGTCTATTAGGTGTGTTACGCTTTCTGCATTATCTATAAATATTGGCATAGTCACACCCCAGTATGCAGCAAGCGTGTCAATGATTTCCAACCCTGCATTAATTCTTGCGGCATTGTTGGCAAAGGCATATGGCACAAGTCTCCCGTCCGCAGTTGGCACCATGACCTCGCAATCTTCTTTTACGCCCCCGTTTATTTGTTCCTGAAACAGTCTAAAACGGACGCTCTTAAATTTGTTGTTTATCTTATCATCCAGCATAGACACCTTCGCTTTCGTGAAGAGTTCACATAAGTATAAACCTTTTTGCGTTTCCTCATATTCTCTGTTAAGGTGTTTCTCCTGCTGTTCCAATTCGGCTATTCTCTGTTTTTGCTTCTGCGCCATAGTCAGTTTCATACGTTTATCTTGTTCTTCACAGATGGATTCTTTTATATCATTAATCCTTACATCAAACGCTTCAGTTGCGGATTTTGTAGATTCCTTTTCATCCGTCACCTTTGTTTGCAGCTCAGAGATTTGTTCCATTAAACCCTTGTAAGCGTCCGTTTCTTCATAAGGGGTTAATTGCGTTATATTCCCCTCCAGTTCCGTCAATCTTTTTTCTGCTTCGTTGGCAAGGTTTGTTGCGGTCTCTTCCTTCTTATCCAAATCTTCTATTTCTGCTGTCAGTCTATCTATAGCGGTTTTGCTTGCACTGTTTTTGCCTCGCATACTGATTTCTTCCAATCTTTCGCCTTTGCGTAGATTAAAATCCTCGCGCATCTGCTCAATTTGGGCAGTAGGAAGCGCCTGATGACAGGTAGGACAAACAGTTTGACTTTCATCCCACTTTTCTTTGCTCACACAGTTATATTCCTCCAGTAGCCGATTTCTTAAATAATCCAGTTGTTCTTTCTCGCCGTTTTTGCTTCTTGCGCTTGCTCTTGCATCTTCGGCCGCCTGTTTATACTGCCTGATTTCCCTCTGTATCGCGGCGATCTTAGCCTCTACATCCGCGTTCTGCTTGTTATAAGCATCCATGTGTTCTGCCCTACCTTCCGCGATTTTCGTTCGGATGTCAGCTATCTGTTTTTGATGTTCTGCCATAGCCGTTCCACCAGTTGCCGCCATCGCTTTTTCTTCTGTCAAGGCATCGCGCTTTTTGTTAAGGGTCGCTATTCTCGCTTCAATTTCTTCCTCAACAAGCCCTGTCGTATCAGGTATCGCCCTTTCTGCTTCATCAATTCGCCCTGGTAAGTCTGCGAGTTGTTTATTAATTTCACCTCTTCTTGCTGCCGCGATTTTAGCATATTCCTCTGTGGTGTAATATCTATCCTCTGTCCCTGGCATCTTTAAAAAGTCGGGCAATTCCTTCAACTCGGCGTGTGCAGTTATGACCTCCCTATCGCTAATGTCTCCGCAAATCTCAAGCAATATCTTACGTCTGGTATTCCATGCTAACTGTTCAGGAAAATAGTCAGGCATCGTCAGCATCTTTGGCTTTTCAGCATCCCCACCGCAAAATGTTGTAATAACCGCTGTATACTCCTTCTCTTTTGCCGGTACGCCGTCAATAGCATAATCCACTGTGTGTCCGCTAAACTCTTCCATTGCTGAACCGCGCTTTTTCTTGTACACTTCTCTGTAAATTTTCTGAAGGGTTATAACGCTACCGTTATCTTCCTGTAAAGTCGCTTTTACTCCGTGGTCGAGGTGATGCAAGTCCCCATTTGCGCCCTTTGTCTTTGGCGTGAAATTCTTAGCCGCCGTACTTGCCCTATCGAAAAGCAGCCATGTCAAGGCGTTATATACAGTTGTTTTACCTGTGGCATTGTCTCCGTAAATACTGGCAGAGCGCCCTCCGCAAAAATCAAGGGTTAGATCCTTTATCCCCTGAAAATTGGTTAACGTTAGATTTAGTAGTCTCATTGTATTTTCTCCTTTCTTCTGCCATGCGTGACGCAAATCTACTTTCACAGGCATAATAAGTTTTAACCGCTGATGACAATTTATAAAATTTTACACCGCACTGCTCATCCATATCGCGCAGTTCTTTTATCGCTCTAATCTTTTGCTTTATTTCCATACAGCATCCCTCGTCCTGTTGGTATGTCCTCACATTGTATCACATTATTACTCAAGTACCGCCTATAATCATCCTCTGTCTCCTGCCACTGCGCAACATCATATACTCCATTCTCGGTACGATATGCATAATAGTCATACATTTCAGGCATTATACGGCTGATTGCCAGTACCTCTTTCCCTTTTATTAGAGTCTCGATTTTTTTCTCCGATGGAACGTATTTTTTAGCGCGGTAGGAATATAAGCCTCCGTCATCGAGATAATATTCCGCAGACCATCTTTGTCCATCACCAACTGATACAGTACGGAATATTTCCTTCTCTCTTACTCCCAAAATTGCACGTGTATATTGAGGAGGTTTATGCTTTCGTTTAAGATACGATTCCGGCCGTATTGTATGAACCTCTCCCGTAAGAAGCATCATCATCACCCCATTGTCAAATTCCAATGTATTGGAATTAATCAGTCCTGTAGGTGTGAGCTCATATACTCCATAACAATAATGGTTTGCATTATCTATCACCACGCGCTTTTCTCCAAATTCAAGGTGCATCTTATGTTTCAACCATTTCATATTTGAGCGTTGCATAATATCCCCTCTATTCTAAATAAATTCCATCGTGTATAATTTTATATCTGTCAATCTGATAAACTCTTTCCCCCGAAATAGGTTTAAACCCGTCCTCTGTCTTTTTGTATTTTGGGCGCGGATGAAATGCGCTAATATACATTATGCGCCCCTCTGGTATCGGGGAAAATTTATAAAGTTTTTTATTTACCTTAAACTCCATATATACCCCTGTTTTAAGGGCATAAGCTGTAATCGTGGGAGAGAATTTTTCGTTTACCTTTATAACGTAAACATAATTAGCAAGCCTTGCATCGCAAAACTCTATACCTCCCAGATATTTATCCTGTGCAGAGATGATTTCTTGTACGCTTGTCCTATCATCAGGTATTCTATGCTCAATCATCCTCATAAGAGCCCGCCTATCAACTCCCATATACATCGCAGCCGTTTCTCTTTCACACACGGACGCAATCTCGTCATGCGTCAAAATTTCGGGAATTTTAGATTTTTTCATATTCCCATTATCTTTTTCGCTATACAATTCTCTGAAAAAAGCATATACTCTCATTAACTTTTTCGGGGTGCCAAATGTATGGAAAAAATCTAACAGTATCAACGGCTCAAGTTTGCGCTTACTTATACCTGTTTCTCGTTTGATGTCAAAAAGCAAATCTGAGAAACAGTCATATTCCCTCTTGTCATGCAAGCGCTTCAATTCCTTTGCTGTGTCTTTATTTAAATCTTTGACCGATCCAATGCCTTTGAAAATCGTATTGGTTGATTTATCACACGAATACTCCTCACATGGGTGTTCAAAACTTATCGCTTGCATGGAAATGCCAAAATGTTTCATCTCGGAGGTAAGCCTTGATGTGTGTGTGAGATCCCCCTCATAATAACGCAGGGCCACAGTATAGTATTCAAGGGGATAATGCGATTTCAGATACGCGCCATATAGACTGTCATATGCATAACAGAGAGAGTGGGAATTTGACGTGACCAAGCCGCTTTCGCTAATAAAATTGTGCAGCGGCGCAGCCATTTCAATATCATACACTTTATCTTCACGCAAATACGTTATGCTTTCTATCCTTGATTTGATAGTAGCCGCTCTGGAGCAGGATCCACGTTTATCCATCACATATAGTTCATCCCCCACACCCAACTCGTCGAGCCTTTTCTTGCCGTGTGATGTTGGAAATTTATGATTCATAGTACAATCAATATAAGCGCCATTTTCTGTTGTAACGCGATAAATATCCGCCATGCCGCTATCATATATATCGACTATTTTATTCTTGTATACTTTGCCATCAGCACCTATGGATAGCGCATTACCGTAACCATGTAATAGATATTTCTTTCTTAAGCCCTTATACCTTGTGCTTTTCGCATATTCTGTATCATTTTTGATTCTATACATTTCCTCAACAGATGGTTGGAAATGGTTTGCGTTATCTTCGCGCCTGATTCTCGTATTTCCTGATACGCACGCATTAAAGGAATACCGCGCCGCATCCTGCACTATCTGCCATGTTTCTGCAAACTTATCCTCGCTCCCCACTAATTTGACCCACCCATCTTTAAGCTTCTTACTTAAAGCGTCAAGCTCATCATCTGTAAATTTCTTCTTGGCAATCTTCTTAATAATATCATATGACCCCGCCTCTGGTATGCCAAGCCAGATTAGATACCGCATGATAAGTTCCTGATAGATCATTCTGCCGTCTGCCTCGGCAAGTAGCTTGTCAAGTTCTTCAACGCCTGTAGTATAGTTACGTCTATGAATAAACCCATCCAAAAGGCTCGCACAGCCAGGGCGTAACACCGCCACAAATGCGCTCATCTCTGCTACGGTTTTTGGGCAATATGTCTTTGCCAATGGAGTTGCGTACTCGCTATCTGCCTGATTGATTGTGCAAGTCAAGCCTTTCTTGTAAATATCAAATGTTTTGCTGTCAAGCAGATTTTCGAGTTCCTCTATTGTAGGAATATCAATGCCTGCAAGATTACAAGTATCACGTATAATTGCCCATACCGTAACTGTCAGATAATCGTTTTTCAGATATTTATATCTATCACAGTTATAACCGTCTAAAAGACAACACATTTTTGTTTTTGTTTTAATAAGCCCAATCTCATCTTTCACGGGTTTATCATATAGAAGCATCGAACATGAAGATTCTGACATACTCTCAATCACGCCTACGAAACGCTTACTTTCGGCAATTATATCGTGCCATTTTGGGTCATTTTCAAATGATTCCAAATTCATAGCAACATCATTATAATCAGCTATATCAAGTCCTATCCCCTTGCAATACGTTCTAAAGGCGGATGAGGCTTGCAAAGGCTTACGTGTGAGCATCCACGCACAATTTTCTTCACCCAGAATATCTTCAGTAGCCTTGATGAACGGCTCGCGATCAGCAGTGTTCAAGTCAATATCAGGCAAAGATCGGGCATTTAATATACGCTCCGTTGACATAAAACGCGATGGATACAGGGTTATAGGCGATTTCAATCGGTCTATGTCTGTCAAACCAAGAAAACTATTCACAATAAAACTCGGTGCAGAACCGCGCCCCGTATTTGTCAACTTGCCTCCATACACTTCCTGGGCGCGTTTGGCGATTTTATAATCTATAAGGAAATAATTCCCCATGCCCGTATCTTCGATTGTTTTAAGTTCGCCCTTTACCGCATCCTCATATGGTTCAGCGTTCTCTCCATTGCGTTTCATTTCCTCCAACCCCGCAAAGACGATCTCACGCAGGTCGCGCATGGGGTTATCAGAGATTGGAGGTAATTTTATATCATAATTAATATATGTCAGTTCTTCACATTCGTCAAAAACAAGAGTGTTCTCAAGAGCTTCCTGTGCTTGGGTTTGTGTAAGCACCCCCTGACGTGCATATCTATTGAGAATGGTCTTTTCGTCTGGATAATCAAGAATAAACCCTTTTTCCACCGCCGCATCATCAGAGTAAAATAGCCCCTTGCCCTTTAGAAATATATCTCTGTATTTAGCATCTTCAGGATATATATAATGGCTGTCGTTTGCATGAATCATCGGGACGTTCAAAGAGGCTGAAAGCTGTAAAATGCGCTTGTTCATATCTATTTGCGACGGCTCATTATGATTTTGTACCTCAAGAAAGAAATTATTTTTAAAATAATTTTTCATCTGTACAACCAGCTCCGTGTCCTGCCATACGCCCGCGACACACGCCGTCGTCACTATCACATCGTGAGGGTTAAGAGAGAACAGCAGCGCTTTGTCAATTCTCGGTTTATAATAGATATAGTCAGGCTCATTGGCATTAGATAACATTCGGTTAATCTGCTTTGCACCATTGTTGTTTTTTGCTATAATGATAATGTGTTGCCCTCGTTCGGGCAGAGTATGATCGCTGACATAATACGCTTCCGTTCCAAGTATTGCTTTTAAGCCATATTTTTTTGCAAGAGGCAATAGATCAAAAATATTCCCTTGCATACCGTGGTTCGTGGTGAATACCGCATTATGCCCAAGTTCCGATGCGCGACAACAATAATCTTCGATTTTCGCTATGGAATCATTCAAAAGCATATTACCTTCATGATCGTGTTTGTGATAATTATAATACATTATTTCACCTTATGTTTGTATATTTAAGCAAGCTTTCGCCTGTCATTATAAAGCTGTAAAAAAATATCTTTTCCTCTATCCGCAGGGCTGTCTTTATCGCTTAAAAGCTTTTGTCTGTCCGTTATGATATACACGTCCGCAAACCGCGCTATTGACTTAAGTCTTTTTAGCAGTTTATCATCGCGGTATACATTAACATCACGGTCAAAAGCAACTGTAACGTTTACCCCAAGCGAAATTATCAGTTCCATCTGCTCCTGGCTTAACATATGACACTCTGCGGATGCGGTGTTCCTGATGCCCCAGCCCCAGCATTTAAGTACTGACTTAAAAGACTCGAAAAGAATCATCTCCCCCGCTTCTCTGATATATCCATCCGTTTTATAAAGACCTTGAAGATAATCAAGCTGACCTACAGGGAAATAATTAATATATTTTGCTATACCAATTTCTTTATAATTCAAGAGTCTTGTTCTTCCTTTGATATTTATTAATCTTCCAGATGCATCCCGTACAGGATAGACTATGCGCTGAGATACGCTGTCAAGGCGAATATCAAACTCATTTAATGTGTCCTGTGATATACCCTCATTCACCCATTCATCAATAACAGCTTGTTTATATTTCCAATACTCGTTTTCAGACAAGATAGGATGCTCTAAATGTTCCCTGTCAAGGTTCGATGAAACTGATTTTAAAAACATTACCGTATCAGAGACGCACATCCGAGATAAATCCACACCCGCAATACTTGCAGCTTTTTTTATGGCATCGTCAAAGGGCATCCCTTCGAAATCTCTCAACCACTGTATCAAACCGCCTGAACGTCCGCATGAAAAGCAATGATAAAAATTGTTCTCGCTGTCAATACACAATGAGGGCGTTTTATCGATGTGCTTAGGGCAATGGATAAAAAAGCGTTTCCCTCTGCGTTCGAGTTCGTGTGAATGAGATATATATGCTGTTAAATCGGCACGTTTATTTATGTCGTACAAATATTCAGTATCATATTTTATCATAATACGCTTTCTCCTGCGAGTTCGATCATAATCAAAACGGAACCTGAATATCCATGTGTTGTGCGACCGTCTGACTGATTTTTGCTTTCGCACCATCGAACCAAAAATCAATATAGCTTTCAGGGTCGAACTCATCCATTGCCGGACCGCTGCGGTTCTTATAAATCTGTAGCCCCGCGTTGCCATAAGCATCACCGTAAGTATTCTTTTGCTCCGTTGTTTTTAAAAACCATTTTGCTGCAACAGAAGTGTAACGATTGATTTTATCGGAATCTGCAACCTGATTATTCCTATTGAGCTGCGCTACGGATAAAACTGCTAAACCAAGCTTTCCTCCTATCTGATTTTTCAGATAGTCGAATTTTTTGCCTAATATGTTGTAATTCGCTGATGCGTCCCTCTCGTTACTTTTTATGTAATCATATATAACGAACTTCAAATCGCACTGATTAATAAGTTTGCGACATATGGTATACATTTCATTTTCATCCATATCTGGATTATATACATGGTAAAAAGGTACGCTTTTTAGCCATTCGCGCGCTGATTCCAAGCGATTGCTTTCATCTTCGGTAAGTATGCCTGTCTTGAT
The DNA here is from genome assembly GCA_964651095.1 of uncultured Oscillospiraceae bacterium. GTDB lineage: Bacteria > Bacillota > Clostridia > Peptostreptococcales > Anaerovoracaceae > SUG1106. The sequence continues at coordinate 12,119 of CAZYWO010000044.1, forward strand.
TCTTTCGGTATCAATAAGCGTAAGGTTTGACAGCACACGGCTGATAAATAGAGTATCGTTCATTTCAGTATCAAACATAATTGTAGCTATACCAAGCTTTATTTTATGTATGGCCTCATTCAGCACGAAAAAGCTTTTCCCTTGTTTAAGTCTGCCTTGAATTGAAACAAGCTCTCCTTTTTCATAGGTATAGAATTTATTTACGGCTTTATATGCGGAGGGGATGCCATATGAACCATCAGCTGTGCGACGACGAACTATCTCCTCCCATGCATCATCTACGACATCCCCAAGCGGTTTTACTTTTGTACTCATACATTCAGATGATAAAAGCTCTATTTTATCATATATGCGAGCGCTTAATTCTTGCGAGTTAAGAGAAGAATTGTAGCAGTCAGATTTTACCGTTTCAGCGAACGTTACTGCTTTGCGCTTAAATGCCAGATCTGTAACGGTTTTTGCAAGCGCCTCGTATTCTTCGCGCGTGTTTCTCGCCACATTCTTGCTTAGAAGTACAAATTCTTGCATTGAAGGCAGATTGAATTTCTCACGCAGTCGCCTTACAGGCGGCTCGTTATCGAGATATGACACTATATTATAAGCATCCATGTTCGATATGCCCTTTTCATAAAGTCCCGCTATTGTGCGGTATAACACGGCGTTCTCCTCCTTGAAAAAATGCTGTGCCGTTAAATAATCTGAATACAGTATGAAATCAGGGTGATACATTAACGTGCCTATAACACCTGCCTCCGCTCGTATATTTGATAATTCCTCTGCCAAAATATCACCTCCTCCTATCTTTTACACACTGCTGCATATCTTATCGCATTTTCGCCTTGCTGGAGGACATTAAAAAGGTAGATCTCCATCAGAACCCATGACTTGTTCAAAACTCGGCTTAGAGCCTCCTGTTTCTGGCTCTAAGGCCACGTCTGCGACAACGCCACTATCCTGTTTCTTAGCGCCAAGTACGAACGAAACGCGATCAGCCCTTATCTCTGTTGCCGTGCGATTTGCACCTGTGTTATCCGTATAAGTGTGCGTTTCAATCGCACCCTCAATCTGTATCGGATCTCCCTTATGAAAGTATTTACATACAAAATCCGCGCTATTGCGCCATGCCGTCACGCGAATGAAATCAGCGTGTCTTTCACCGTCTTTGCTTGCATAATCCCTATCTATCGCAATTGAGAATGAAGTCAAGGTCGTACCTGTTGAGGTTTGACGGAGTTCAGGGTCTGCGCATAATCTTCCTATTCCTATCCATTTGTTAAGTGCCATA
>CAZYWO010000044.1:13413-14229 GCA_964651095.1 uncultured Oscillospiraceae bacterium
TATTTCTCCTTTTTCTTTCTTATCACCTATAAGTTCTTGTTATGATTTTCAATCGCACCAAATACAATGATGCGTCTTTGTGATATACTCTATGCTATACCGACCGCCGCCTATCTTAACTGTAATGTAGGCAATTCTGTTGGCTATTTATTTTTCTGCCACCTCCCTCTTAAAAAGAGCAGTACGAGTTTGGTCGGCAACTACAGCTGACGTACAGGAGCAGTCGTAAACGACAAGGCGTAAGTCATGCCCATCGCCGTTAACCTCAAAGAACAGCGTGAAATGCTCCGTCTCCACATCAGAACTCTCCACGACGAACACGCCATTGTTGTCCTCCTCATGGAGGATGTCCTTCACAAAGGACTCAGGTACGTGCGCAGTTTCTAATTCGCCCGTGACGTTCCGTATTACTCCATCGCTCACGACATCCAGAGACAGATTAACCACGTCAGGGATTTCCTTAGGCGTGTTGTATGTCAAATTGCCGTCCTCATCAAAGGTAGCCTTGGCATAGTAACAGTTCTTCAACTCGTATTTCGTCTCGTTTGCTTTATTATCCATAATAATCCCTCTTATTTTGTTGCTTTTTTGTACCCTCTGTATATGTTATTCGCATTTGTAAGGATTTTTCTTATAAAATATTCGTGATTTTAACAGAGAATTTTAAAAATCTTTTGATATAGAAAAAATACTTTCGTTCATGCTGTTGTTTTTTTGCATTAAAAAACTCCACAGTTTAAATCCTGCAGAGTTTTAGTTTCTAATCTTGTTTTAATAAATTTCAGTCTATCATTATTTTACAAATTCATATTCAAA
>CAZYWO010000045.1:0-14211 GCA_964651095.1 uncultured Oscillospiraceae bacterium
TTATCTTTCACGGTGAAGTTACTTTTACATCGTGAAGTTAGTATTTCAAGTCACCCTGTTTTTTCTTAAAATATAACTAATTACTTGCCATAATGACTTTTCAATAGTAAAATTAACGAATAGAATCATCATTTTCTGAGGAGAATCTTGTGAAAAGACTTATAGAAATTTTTTGGGTCTTTTTTAAAATAGGCCTATTTACAATCGGCGGCGGCTATGCAATGCTGCCTATAATACAAAAAGAAATAGTCGAAACAAAAAAATGGATGAGCAACGAGGAATTTCTCGACGCAATATCGCTGACCAACAGTCTTCCGGGACCTCTTGCCATTAACGCTGCTGCATTTGTGGGTTACAGGGTAAAAAAAGCAAAGGGTTCCGTCGCTGCCGCTCTTGGCGCTGCAACTCCAAGTATCATCATCATATTATTTGTCGCCACAATTTTTAATAACATTACTCAGTATGAGATAGTACAAAATATATTTAACGGAATCAGACCGGCTGTTGTAGCTCTAATTTTTTATTCCATAATAAAGCTTGCCAAGTCGGCTAAAATTAAGGAAAATCTCAATTGGCTTATAGCTTTAGCTGCTATGGTCGCTATTGTCTTTCTTAATGTCCATCCTATCGTGATAATTATTCTTGCTGCGCTTTACGGCATTTTTATCCGCAATTCAGTCATAAATGCCGGCGAGGTTGGCAAAGTTGATGAACAACGTTCACATTTAAGTACAGAGGCGGAAACCGATTCAATAAAAAAACCGGAATCCGAACCGAAAGCGTAATCTGAATCTGTAATTAGCACATACCCTAATCCCAGATTCCATCATAGTTAAAAATTAAAGCATAATCATGTTTCACGAAATGAAACGCGATAAAACAAATATATATTCACATAAAGGAGTTTAAAAATGCCTTATCTACTTCTAAAAGTCTGCTTTTCATTTTTAAAAATAGGCGCTTTTTCCTTTGGCGGCGGATATACCGTCTTAGCTTTCATACAGGAAGAAATTGTCGAAACTAATCAGTGGATTACTCCCGAAACTTTCGTCGATATAGTCGCAATTGCGGAAATGACACCCGGTCCTATTGCGGTCAATTCCTCTACATTTGTGGGATACAGCTTATTTGGCGTAGGCGGAGGTATATTATGCACTATGTGTACTCTTGCAATTCCCTTTACGCTGACACTTATAGTATCCTTTTCTTTTTCAAAATTTAAAAATAACATTTATCTAAAAAATGCTCTAACCGGCATAAGACCTGCTGTTATAGGTTTAATCGCCGCGTCGTGCGTTTCCGTGGCAGAAATATCCATTACCAGTCTCTACAGCATTATGTTTTTTATACTTGCTTTGCTTCTCGTTTGGAAATTTAAAGTCAATCCCATTATAACGCTAATAATTTGCGGTGGACTTGGAGCAGTGTTTTATGGTGTAGTCATATAATATCAGCCCTATAAAAGTCCATATCTGCATTGCCTTAGCGTCTTGTTACAATATTTATCATATACTAAGCATATTAAGCACGTTTAATCAACTGTGCGGCATCTATACATTCTTCTGCATAAGAACGTTAAGCACAATGAACGACATTATAAAAAGGCCAACCGCACACGAAAGCACGGAACCTTCAAGTCCTCCCATATAAAGCGTCATAAATACAGGAATCAGCAAAGCAGATAAGGTTGTATTATTCATTGTTTGCACCTCCTAATGGAAACAGTAAATCAGCAACACGTTGGTTAACCCTAAAGCAGTTACGCCGATTAAAATAGGCGCTAAAGTTTTTTTGTAAATTAAAGATTCCTTACCCACAACCTGAGCCGCCCCTGCTCCAAGCGCTACAGTTGTTGGGCCGATTCCGCCGCCTAAGGATGCACCGATTGATTGAACTGCGCACATAAGCGCACTGCTTATTCCCAGAGCATTTGCTGCGGTTTCCTGTAAACTTCCAAAGAGAACATTTGAATTGGTGTTGCTGCCTGTAACAAAAGCTCCAAGTAGCCCTATATAAGGCGCAACGAAGGGATATAACTTTCTGGTCGTCTTCACCAAAAATTCAGCTAAATTATCGATCATTCCTGTGTCCATCATAAGCTGTGCCATCACCAATAAGAAAACCAGCGTTATGGTAGTAGATGCACATTTTTTAATCGTAATACTTGCAATCTTTTTAATCTTTTCCCCGTTTAAGACTTTCTTTTTCCAATATAATATACCGCTTAGAAAAGATGCCATCATAATAATTGAAAACGGGTACTTCATCACGTTAAATGAAGTATAACCTTCCTCTGCCTTTACAATGATGCCTGTCATACTTGTGTAGCCCGGAAAATCAAGCTCAATCTTAATTGTTGGAGAAATTATGTAAAAGCAGACGGAAAAAAGGATAATCAATAAATATGGCATCACTGCTTCCAAAAAATTTATTTTATTCTTATATAAGCGCTTTTTGCCCTTGATGTTTTCCTGTTTTCCTCTTTTTTGCTCATCATGGCTGTTTTGACTTAGCGCAGACGTTCTCCGTATATGCCTGCATTGCAGCCTATACATTAAAAACAAGGTTACCATACCTGTCAGACCTGCAATCAGTCCCATTACAGAGGTCATATCCATAAACGCCAGAAGAATCAATGTGCCTCCCATTACTGCGGAAATACATAAAATATATGGAATTCCCCTTAATATACCTCTTTTTCCGTCGTAAATTGCACACACCGATATACCTGTAATTATCATGCCGATAATGCCAAACACCGCTGCATAAATAACTATATAATGTAAATCTCCGTTGGTAACCATATCTATGGCGGATATGGATGAGCCCATTGATCCAAAACTTATTGACCATGAATGACCGACTAAAACTGCTGCGGCAGATAAAACAGGGTCAAATCCCATTCCTATCAGTATGGGCGTTACCACAATTACAGGAACGCCGAAGCCTGCTATCCCTTGCAGAAACGATGCAAAAATCCAGCTTAGCAGTATGAACTGCAAAAATCGATCTTTCACAATGATTGCAATATTTTCGTTTATAACCTGCAAAGCTCCAATCTCATTAACGAGATTGTAAAGGAACATGGCTCCCCATATTATAAAGATTACAAACATCGCCAGTCCAAAACCTTTAGCCATACTGATGGACAAACCCAATATGCCTGGTTTAAAAGTGAGCATACATACTGCCACTGCAACCAGCATTGATATTGCACCGGCTTTTCCGGCAGGCATCTTTAGTTGAAGCAAGCATATCAATAATGCCAATATTGGCAAAAAAGAAAGGAAAGTCATATTTTTTTATACCTCTCATATTAACTGAAATTCCAAAAGAAACAGCCAACAAACCTAAGTCGTTGGCCGCTTCTTCAGGTTGTTTTATGGAATATTCTCTCACTTTTCCATAATGTTTTTTACAATCTTACCCTGTTTCACAACAATTTTTATATTGCTGCCATCAGATAAAATCGTAATATCATTAAGAGGATTTTTGTCGATAACAATTAAATCGGCCGTCATCCCTTCCTTAATCAATCCAATTTTGTCAGCTCTGCCTAAAGCTTGTGCAGACACATAGGTAAGCGCATCGAAGATGGTTTTAGGCTTCACTCCCGATGAAAGCAAGTTTAAAATTTCCAATCCGTTTTCACCGTGCTTGAGAGCGTTAATCGAATCAGTGCCATAGCAGATTTTTACGCCCTGTCTTAAAGCGCACTGCAAGGCATGTTCATGAATATCCACCAAAAGCCCTGCTTTATATTTTTCCTCCGGGTCTTTGCTGTTAAGGCATGCATGTATAACTCTCATGGTAGGTACTAAAAACTGTCCGTTTGCAGACATCTTCTCACACAGCTCATCGTCAAGACCACACCCGTGTTCTATCGTATCTATTCCCGCCTCAACACATCTTCTTGACGATTCTTTACAATGGGAATGTGCCGCAGTTTTTCTCTTCAGGTCATGTGCCTCATTTACTATTGCGGTCAGTTCCTCAACAGTGTAATTAGGCCAATCAGGCTCATCACCGCTGGAACCCATTCCGCCGGAAGCCATAACCTTGATAAAGTCTGCGCCAAATCTCACTTTCTCCCTCACGCCTTCAACACACTCCCAAGGCCCGTTAAAGCATCTGTCCCCATATCCGTATTCAGGCAACCTCCTTAGATTCCTGCTAAAAGACAAATCTCCATGTCCTGCGGTCATGGTGATAAAGCCTCCGCATGCTACTATATCAGGTCCTATAACCAGTTCTTTATCTATAGCATCTCGCACGGCGATGTCTTCAGGACTGTAATAAGTCACATGTCCACAGTTTCTTACGGTAGTAAAACCTGACATTAACGTCTTTTGTGCATTATGAAGAAAATGCATTGCTTTCAGCGGCGGTGGTGTGCAAGTTCTCCACAAACTTCCCGACATACCCGACTTATTTATCCCAGCCTCTGCATTGAGATGAGTGTGCATATCAATAAGTCCCGGCATTAGCCACTTTCCGGTTAAATCTATAGTTTCATCTGTCTCAGGCATAACTTCAACATTCCCAAAGATGTCTTTAATTACTCCGTCTTCAATAAGTATGTTACAGTTTTCTTTGCCCTCGTTAATTGAATCCACAATATTTGCATGTTTAATTAATAATCTTCTCATTACTTTCTCTTACTGCCTCCTATACAGGCTGTACGGGTCAAGCTTGCTGTAATCGCTGTACCGGCCGCCTCCCCCTTCACCTGCGTTTAATATTAGTGATTTTTAATTAAGCAGCCTTTATCTTTCTGGTTTCAGCCTTGTGCAAAATCACTGCCGCTGCTGCCAGCCCAAGACCTATGGCTGATACTATATAACTAGGGTAAACCAAAGATACACCTGCTACTGCACATAATATACGCGATACAACATTGAGTTTTTCCTTGATGAAACCTTCAATCGCATAATCTATGAAGAATACACCGATAACGGCTGTTATAAAATCAATAACTATATTCAGTCCTCCGCCTATAGCTACAAGAGTAGGATTCATCACAAAGAAATACGGGACTAAAAATCCGGGCAATGCCAGTCTAAATGCCGCTATTCCCGTCTTCATAGGATTAGAGCCTGCAATACCTGCCGCCGCAAATGCTGCCAAAGATACCGGAGGAGTTAAAGTACCTATGATAGCAAAGTGGAATACGAACAAATGCGCTGCTATTGGGTTTGCGCCCATATCTATCAGAGCCGGCGCACATAATACTGCAAGCAGCGTGTATGTAGCAGGTGTAACTAAGCCTGTGCCTAAAATTAATGCTGCAATTTGAGTTAGAATTAAACCGGCAAGCAAATGTCCTCCCGAAAATTCAGTGATGATTGACCCTACTTTTTGTCCAAGACCTGTCATGCTCAATGTGGCTACAATAACTCCGGCAGAAGCACAGGCTGCCGATACGGAAAGCATCGACTTAAGAGCGGATCTGCATGTTTTCCTGAGAACTTCTAAATTTAATCTGGTGTCTTTTCTGAAGTTGGTTACCACCAGAAGCGCTAATGTCGCCCAGATAGCCGACATCAAAGCTGAAAACTGTTTAGCCATCAGCACAACAAGAATAACGATAGGTACGATCAAGAAAATAGCTTCTTTTAACGCTTTCATCTTGTTAGGCAAATATTCTTTGTCTATGCCCTTAAGTCCCTCTTTAACGCTTCTAACGTGAACCGAGTTAAATAAACTAACATAGTATAAAATTGCCGGAATGATGGCAGCTACAGATACTTCCCAATAGCTTATATCCAGAAATTCTGCGATTAAGAAAGCTGTTGCGCCAAGAACCGGCGGAGTGATCGAACCGCCTGCTGACGATACGGCTTCAACTGAACCTGCATAAGTAGGTTTAAATCCCATCATCTTCATCAGCGGAATCGTTAACGAACCTGTCGCCGTTACATTCGCTACTGTGCTTCCTGAAACTGTTCCCATCATTGCACTGGATATTACCGCAACCTTAGCAGGGCCTCCCGAATAATTACCTGCAATGGAAAATGCAAGCCGCATAAAATATTTAAGCGCGCCGCTGCATTGAAGCAAAGCTGAAAAAACAAGAAATGCAGCTATTTCCACCGATGCAGTTCCCAGTGTGGAGCTGAAAAGTCCTTCTGTGCCTACACAAATCATATTGATAATTCTGGTAAAGGTATATCCCTTGTGTGCCAAGGCTCCCGGCATGTACTGTCCAATCAGACAATATATAATGGCAATCAGAGCAATAAGGCACATCGGCAAGCCAATAGACCTTCTGGTTGATTCCAATACGGATACCACAAGCACTACCAACATAATCATATCCAGCATAGTAAGTTGATAACTGTAGAATCTTTCCCAATTTGCCAAAGCATATAGGGCGCTGATTACACCTGCAACAGTGCAGAAAATATTAAATATAAGTTCAACTTTAGTTCCTTGTTTAAAAATTTTCGATGGGTAAACCATGGGAGCTGCCAGTAAAATAACAGCTACATGGGAAATTCTATGTACAAGAACCGTAGGCATCCCAAATATACCGATATATAATGTATAGATTACAACTCCAATACTGGCAATTGTAAAAATCAAGCTGGAAATTTTGGTGTTTATCCCTTTGAGCTTTACGTCTTCGACTTCGCCAAGTGAGCCATCATTGAGCTTGTCCATAATAAGCTGATTGTTGTTCACCGGTTCATTATCCATGGGTTCTTTCTTGTCTTCAGCAGCAACTCGTGAGCTGAGTTTTTTTCTATTAGTTCCCACGCCTATACTCCTTCCCCTTAAACGGCGCTCTGCCTGTTCTCACAAGCAATGCGCCGCTTAAATAATTTTTGGTTTTAATTTCGCTCCTGTTATGCGATTCCCTGTTCTTTAAAATATTTTAATGCACCAGGGTGAACGTCAATCGGCATACCGTTTAAAGCATCTTCTAAAGTAATAACTTTGAATTCATCTTTGACAGCATAAATTTCATCCAAGTTTTCAAATACAGCCTTAGTCATAGCATATACCGTATCTTCATCAACATTCTTGTTGATGATAGCAACGTGCTTCATAGCTACCGTCGGATATTCTTCAGCATCCATAATCATAGCAGGCATATCCTCCTGAACCATCGGCTTAACGATAAACTCCGGATATGCTTCTAAACACTTATCTATGGCTTCCTGAGACATTGGGATGAATTTAGTATCTCTGGAATTGCACATATCAAGTATTGACGCAACTTTTGGCGCTCCGGTTCCAATATAACCGTCTATATGACCGTCTTTCATCTGTGTCATAGCTTCAGATAATGATAAGTACTCGATATTAACTTTGTCAGGGTCTACACCGTTCATAGGGAAGAAAATATTTTCTGCAAGGTACGCATCGTTGCTTCCAGGCGCTCCAATGGCAATCTTCTTGCCCTCCATGTCTTTCCATGTATCTATTCCGCTGGATTTAAGGGCAATCGAATAAGTAATGCCATAGTGGGCACAGAACCATCCCATAACATCGGTTGTAGGTTCTGTAAAATCCTCAGTCCTTACTTCTAAACCATCGAGGCATACGTTGGAGGATGCAAGACCCAGTTCCCTCTCACCGCTTTGTACGGTTTGTACGTTTTCTACAGAGCCTTTAGGGCTTGTAACCGGCGTAAGATTTATGTAATCAATATTGTCATTTACAATCTTTGCGATGCCTGTGCCTAGCATCATATAGCCACCTGTGGCTGTCATGGTTCCCATCGTGTATTGTCTTAACTGAACTTTGTCTCCGTCATCGTTGGAATCATTGCCGCATCCTGCGAGTAATGTTACCATTAAGCAAAAAACTAAAATAATTGCTGCGTGCTTTTTAAACTTCATTTTTTCGTCCTTTCTTTTACTCATACTCTCATGTTGTTTTAAGCCCATGAGCTCTAAACAAAATATTCCTGCGAACCTGAATGCGAAACTTAAATACCTCCTTCCAATTTTCACTTTCCTTTAATCTGTACTTTATCTTCCTGAAAAAAATTATAGCACCCGCTTATTATGCAAGAAAAATATCAAATCGCTATGTATCCATATCTTTTTAGTATCGCTGTAAATATTGCTTTTAAGTTTTGGGATGATAAAATATGGATAACAAGTTATCGCAACTTATATTACAGGAGCTGCTATGGATATTAAAACGTTAAAAAATTTTGTTAAAATTGCAGATCTGGGTTCAATTTCCAAGGCTGCCAAAGAACTGCACCTTTCTCAACCTCCACTTACAAAACAGATGCAGGCTCTGGAAGCAAGTCTAGGGGTTCGGCTTTTCGACCGTTCGGCTAAGGGTGTGGAGCTAACAGACGAGGGTAAATTGCTCTATTCCCATGCAGTCTCAATGATCGCCTACGATGAACTTGTCATAAAAGAAATCGCAAATTGCAGCGGTATCATTCGATACGGCGCTACAACCTCATCAGTAGAACATTCATTATCTCTTGTCAAAGAGTTTAACGCCGATAACAGTTATCAGTTTGAAATCACAGAGGGGAATACTTTCAATCTTTTGGATCTTCTAAGCAATAATCTGATCGATTTAGCCTTTGTGCGTACACCGTTTAAAATTAACGCCTCGTTGAATCACACCAAACTTACCACTGACTGTCTCGTAGTAGCAGGTTCTCCCTCTTTTTTAGAACCATATAATGATACGATATTAACTCACCAGCTATCTAATTTGCCTTTAATTGTTATACGTCGCTGGAAAGAACACATAGATTATTTAGCAAACTTAAAAGGTATTTCTCTGAATTATCAGTATATTTGCGATGATAACCGAACTGCTTTATCCATCGCCAACAATAATATGGGGGTAGCTATCCTGCCGTCTTCCACTATAGATAAGCGTCTTTCCCGCCGGCAGATTGTTGATAAATCCATCGGCGACAGTTCCTTTGATACCAGCATTTTTTTGGTCTATCCATCACATAAAAAATTCAACCGCCCTACATTTGAGTTTATAAATTTCGTTCTGTCTAAGGCTTTCAGCGTGTGAGACGGTAGAGCATGTGGTCTTATTTGGCGAAATTATCGGTGGTTTTCTAATACAATAAAAAAAGGGCTATTGCCAGCCCTTTTTCTTTCTCAATTACATATATAATTCTGATTCGGCATCTAGTCCAGCTCAACCATCTGGAACTTTTTCTTTCCTTTCTGAATAAGCAGCTTGCCTTCTTCATTGAACATATCTAAAGTAACGTTCATCTTTCTGTCAGTTACTTTGTTTCCGGCAACCGTTAAGCCGCCTTGCTCAATAGTTCTGAAACCTTCACTTGTGTTAGGCACTAAGCCCAGCTCTTTAATGAGAGTAACGATTCCCATGCCTTCGCCCTCAAAATTTGAGCGTGCCATCTTCTTAGTAGGAACATTTGCCATGTCTCCTCCGCCTGAAAAAGCGGCTCTGGCGCCATCAAGAGCTTTTTTAGCTTCTTCTTCGCCGTGAACCAGTTTGGTTACTTCATAAGCGAGAATTTCCTTAGCCTTATTAATTTCTGCACCTTCCAGCGATGAAAGCCTTTCGATTTCCTCCATAGGAAGGAAAGTCAACATGCGCAGGCACTTATTAACGTCAGCATCACCTACGTTTCTCCAGTATTGGAAAAATTCATATGGACTTGTCTTTTCAGGACTGAGCCACAAAGCGCCTTTGGCGGTTTTTCCCATCTTGTTGCCCTCAGAGTTTGTCAAGAGTGAGAAAGTCATTCCGTAAACTTCTTTGCCGGTCTTCTTTCTTGTAAGTTCTACGCCGCCTATAATATTTGACCACTGATCGTTGCCGCCAAATTGAATCTTAACGTCAAAGTCACGAGCCATTACCATAAAATCATAGCTCTGCATGAGCATGTAGTTAAGCTCGAAGAAAGTCAGTCCGCCCTCTCTTTCCATTCTCTGCTTAAAGCACTCTGCACGAAGCATAGTGTTTACATTAAATGCAGAGCCGATTTCTCTTACAAAATCGATGTAGTTAAGAGGTCTGAGCCATCTGGCGTTATTTACCGTGATAGCCTTACCCGGTTCCGGTTTCTTATTTTCATGACCCGGTTCATATACCCCGTTATTTCCCTCGTATTTCCATTCATCGTCAAAATCAAGGAATTTGTCGAAAAGTTTTTTAAACTGCTCGCAGTTATGCTCGATGGTTTCCACCGACATTACCTGACGCATATCAGTTCTGCCCGAAGGATCTCCTACCATACCTGTGCCGCCTCCGATGAGAACAACCGGCGTATGACCGAATTTCTGCATATACATCATAATGATTACCTGCATGAAATGTCCCACATGGAGACAATCGGCAGTAGGGTCGAAGCCGATATAGAATTTTACTTTTTCGTTCTGCAAAAGTTCTCTGACCTTTTCTTCATCTGTAGACTGCTCTATAAAGCCTCTTTCCTTAAGGACATCGTAAACATTGTTGTGCTTGCTTACGCTGTCCGGTATAAAATTAAAATCCATTTTTTACTTTTCCTCCAAAATTACTTAGTCCCGTATAATCTATCGCCTGCATCTCCAAGTCCCGGAAGTATGTATGCGTTTTCGTTCAGTCTTTCGTCTTTAGCCGCTATGTAAATATCAACATCAGGGTGGGCCTTCTGAAGAACCTCAATTCCTTCAGGCGCTGCAATAAGGCACATAAATACAATATCCTTGCCGCCTCTCTGTTTGATAAAATCTATTGCCGCTGCCGCACTTCCGCCTGTTGCCAGCATAGGGTCAACTACGAAAATTTTTCTCTTTTCGATATCCACAGGGAGTTTGCAATAATACTCAACAGGTTTGTGAGTTTCAGGGTCTCTATATAAGCCTACGTGACCTACTTTAGCGTTTGGAACGAGCGCAAGCATACCGTCTACAAAACCCAGTCCTGCTCTTAAAATAGGTACTATTGCAATGTCCTCTCCCTTGAGCATTTTCATTTTTGTTTTGCACATAGGTGTTTCAAGTTCAACTTCCTCAAGTTCAAGGTCTCTTGTAGCCTCAAAACCCATGAGCATTGCAACTTCCTTTGCAAGTTCTCTGAACTCCTTTACATTAGTGCTTGTCTTTCTCATCAACGCTGTCTTGTGTTGAATTAACGGATGATCAAATACGTATACTTTACCCATGTCTTGTATCTCCTTATGTTATTTTAAATATTGTCAAGCATGTCCACTCTTCTCTGGTGTCTGCCACCTTCAAATTCCGTGTCCAGCCATTCATCAACTATCTTTAACGCCAATTCAGGCTCTGTGGTTCTGCCGCCCAAAGCAAGCACATTGGCATTATTATGCTGTTTAGTCAGGTGCGCCATCTCTACAGAAGTACAAAGCCCGCATCTCACACCTTTAACTTTGTTTGCCGCAATAGAAATCCCTATACCCGTACCACACACTACGATGCCTAAGTCGGCATTACCGCTGACAACTGCTTCTCCGCAGGCTTTCCCGTAAACCGGGTAATCAACGGATTCCTCCGAATTAGTGCCAAGATCCAGAACCTCAATATTTCTTTCGCCTAAATGTTTTTTTACATACTCTTTAAGAGCAAAACCGCCATGGTCGCTGGCTACTGCAATTTTCACTGTTCTCTCCTCCTGTCCGATGGTTTTTGCCAACTTATCGGCTTTAGCCTATTTTAGCTAAATTACCGGTCGTTTTATACGTTTATTATGTTATAGCCTGCCGACTTGAACATTCTGTTCATTACAGCAAAGCCTACTCCGTCTTCCTTGAGCGCCGCCGCTAAAATCACGTCGACATTGGACTTATCGCAAGCTCTAAGTTTGGCGAAAAATTCCCGCGCCGCCGCCTCGGGTTCTTTATCGTCGTAAATAATAATTTCGACTTTTTGTCCCCACTGAATTCGTTTCATTTTTTCTTCCGCCATTGCTAAAGCCACAGCGTCTTTATCGCCTTGATATATTATCATCTCCGCTTTAGGAGCATAATGTTTATATTTCATACCCGGTGATTTAGGTTTAAAGTCTGCTCCGGTTTGCAGCAGTCCGCCTCGGTTTAAAATATTAGGTTTTTCTAAAAGTGTGGGATCAATGGCCACTTCTTTGCCGAGAGCTTTGGAGATCATTTCCCCGGTAATAATTCCCGGTCTTAAAATCATAGGTGTATCTCCGGTCATATCCACCACTGTAGATTCGATTCCGACTTGACAGTCCTCGCCCTCTACAATTGCGTCAATTCTTCCATCAAGGTCATCAATCACATGTCTAAAAGTGGTCGGGCTGGGTTTGCCTGAAAGATTGGCGCTGGGAGCCGCTATAGGCACTCCGGCGCTTCTTATAAGCGCGGCTGCCACCGGGCTTGATGGCATCCTGACTGCCACAGTCTCAAGCCCCCCTGTGGTAACCCTTGGAACTATAGGTTTAGCCAGAACTACCATAGTAAGAGGTCCCGGCCAAAATGCTTCCATAAGCGTGATCACATCTTGAGTGATTCCAACGGTTAATGCGCTTAAATCGTCTTTAGACGATATATGCACAATCATGGGATTATCCGAAGGGCGGCCTTTGGCTGCATAGACTTTTCCTACAGCCTCGGCATCAAGAGCATTTGCTCCCAGACCGTACACTGTTTCTGTGGGAAAAGCTACCAGTCCACCGTCTCTGATAATTTCCGCTGCTTGTTTAATATCATTTTCAGTTGTCCCAAAAATTCTGGTTTCCAATATTTTTCTCCATTCAGCTTCGACCTGTATGTCAATGTGAATCACAAGGGTTCTTTCCCTGCGGAAACGCTTCCCGTATAGCTAACATATAGCTACTCATATAGCCGTCTATATAATCAAAGCAACCTAAAAATTCTTCATCTTTTCTGCTTGGTCGCTGGTAATTAATCCATCCACAATTTCATCAATTTCACCATCAAGGAAGCTGTCAAGTTTATAAATCGTCATTCCGATTCTATGATCGGTAACTCTGCCCTGAGGGAAATTATAAGTTCTGATACGTTCACTTCTGTCGCCCGAACCTACCTGACTCCTTCTTTCTGCGGAAATCTCCGCATTCTGCTCTTGAAGCTTCATATCGTAAAGTCTGGAACGCAAAACCTTAAATGCTTTGTCTTTATTCTTAATCTG
This sequence comes from uncultured Oscillospiraceae bacterium, assembly GCA_964651095.1. Taxonomy (GTDB): domain Bacteria; phylum Bacillota; class Clostridia; order Peptostreptococcales; family Anaerovoracaceae; genus SUG1106. Next base: position 13,086 of record CAZYWO010000045.1, read on the forward strand.
TGATTTTTCATCCTGACAAGTCACCACAAGTCCAGTAGGGATATGAGTCAAACGAACAGCAGAGTCGGTAGTGTTTACGCATTGTCCGCCGTTACCGGATGAACGATATACGTCAACTCTGACGTCGTTAGGATTGATTTCCACTTCAACATCATCCACTTCAGGAAGAACGGCGATTGTCGCTGCTGAAGTATGGATTCTGCCGGAGCTTTCAGTTTCAGGTACACGCTGAACCCTGTGAGTGCCGCTCTCATACTTAAGTCTGGAATAAGCTCCCTTTCCTTTAATAAGCACACTGGCTTCTTTAATTCCGCCGATTCCTGTGTCATTGACATCCATAATTTCTGCTTTCCAGCCGCGGCGTTCTGCGTATCTCAAATACATTCTGAGAAGGTCCTGCCCAAACAACGCAGCCTCCTCGCCGCCTGTACCGGCTCTTACTTCCAGAATTACGTTCTTTTCATCGTTAGGGTCTTTTGGAAGAAGCAAAATTTTCAGTTCATCTTCCATTACAGGAATTTTATCTTCAAGGTCGGCAAGCTCCATCTTTGCCAGCTCTCTCAGTTCCTCGTCGCCCATTTCAAGCATCTCTTTTGCCTCGGAAATGCCTTCCTTTGCCTTTTTGTATTCTTTATATTTATTCACGATTGGTTCCATCTCGCCCATCTCTTTGATGTGCTTTTGCCAAACGGGTTGATTATTTATGATGTCCGGGTCTGAAACTTTTAGGGAAAGCTCTTCATATTTCTCTAATATAAAATCCAGTTTGTCAAACATTTTTATCTCCTCAAAATAATTACTTAACTCTATTTTACTATATTTTTATTCATCTTTTTCTAAACTATTATTTTACCATAAATTATGTCATAAAGAAAGCCGGAATTTCAGATTCCGGCTTCGATTTTTCGATTATAAGTATACTTTAACTATTAAATGTTGTATTTGCTCTTGAACTTTTCAACACGGCCGCCTCTGTTGATAAACTTCTGCTGACCTGTGAAGAATGGATGACACTGTGAACATACGTCAAGTCTCATTTCTTCTTTTATTGATTTAGTAATAAAAGAATTACCACATGCGCAAGTTACTTTACATTCCTTATAATCAGGATGGATTCCTTCCTTCA
>CAZYWO010000046.1:0-13961 GCA_964651095.1 uncultured Oscillospiraceae bacterium
AAAATGTTGAGACAGGCGATTTATTTTCGCCCACCCCAACATTTATTATAGAGCCGTTTTTTATTGCAAAAATCCCCGAATATAAAATACGGGGATTTTAATGTTTTAAGTATGTTTATTGGATTTAACGAATTTATTCTTCAATCTGATCAATTATTCTATCTTTTCAAAATCTTCAGCTCCATGCTTGCAAAGCGGGCAGATGAAGTCAGGCGGCAGTTCATCTCCTTCATAGACATATCCGCATATCTTGCATACGTAACCTGTTTTCTTTTCCTCAATCTTAGGTTGCGGCTTTGGTTTGATATGGTCAAAGTAATATGCATATGTCACCGAAGGGTCTTCATTTAAAACTGTGCCTTCCGTAAGTTCTGCAACAAACAGAGTATGAGTGCCATAGTCGTAGGCATCTATAACCTTGGCAGACATGAAAGCGTTAGTTCCTTCTGTTATGTACAGCAAGCCGTTGGCACTGCGTTCAACCTGATTTTCAAAACCTTCAAATTTATTCGTATCTTTGCCGCTGGCGAATCCGAATCGTTTAAAAATATCGAAAGATGCTTTTTCGGAAAGAACAGAAACGTTAAATACGCCTGTGTTTAAAATCATATCATGTGTATAATTTGCTTTATTTACCGCAATATTTATCCTATTTGGGGAACTTGTGAGCTGTGCGGCGGTATTAATTATACAACCGTTGTCCTTGCCGCCGGCATGAGCAGTCAGGACAAAAAGTCCATAGGAAAATTTCTGAACTGTGACAGGATCAATTTTTGCGGCGTTTTGGGCTTCTGCGTTTACTACAGGTTTTTCAAATCTAGGTATTGTGGCAGAAATTGCCGCTACTAATTCATCAATCTTTTCTTCCTGTTCCGGTTTAAGGGAGGATTTAAGGGTAATTATGTTGTCTAAAATATTCATATCCTTACATGATGAAAGTATTTGCCTCATTAAAGAACCGCTGGTAGGAGCCCATGAACCGTTTTCAACAAGCGCAACTGTTCTGTTTTGGATATTATGAGCTGCTAAATCATGAAGGAGTTCTTCCATGGAAACAAAAATTCCTGCATTGTAAGTGGTGGAGGCGAAGACTAAATGGCTCCATTGAAATGCAGCAGCAATTATTTCCGATGTCGGGGTAACGGAAACATCATACATTACAGTTTTAATTCCCAAGTCTCGAAGTTTGCCTGAAATAATTTCAGCAGTATTTTCCGTATTTCCATAAACAGAGGCGTATGCGATCATAACGCCGGTTTCTTCAGGGGTATAAGTACTCCACTTAACGTATTTATCAAAATAATCTTCAAGATGGCTTCTCCAAACGAAACCATGTAGAGGACAAATCATCTTAATATCCAGAGGATGAACTTTCTTTAGCAAAGCTTGAACTTGGTTGCCGTATTTTCCGACAATATTGCAGTAATAGCGGCGCGCTTCACTCATATAATCCGCATTGAAATCTACTTCATCTGCAAAGATTGCTCCGTTTAAAGCGCCAAAAGTTCCAAAAGCGTCTGCCGAAAAAAGAATTCCTCTTTCCTTTTCGTATGTAACCATAACTTCCGGCCAATGAACCATGGGAGCCATGTAAAATTCCAATGTATGGTGACCGGTGTTAAGAGTGGAGCCTTCTTTTACTATGTAAGCTTTCGGTTTAATGTCATAATTGAAAAATTGATTTATCATGTTTGCAATTTTCTCATTACATACGACCCTAACATCCGGGTATCTGAGTAAAAGTTCCGTTAAAGTAGCAGAATGGTCAGGTTCCATGTGAGAAATGACAACAAAATCCAGTTTTCTCTCTCCTAATGCATGTTTTATATTCTGAAAGAAAACATTTCCTACAGCCTTATCTACCGTGTCAAAAAGAACAGTAGTATCGTCAAGCAAAAGATAAGAATTGTATGATACTCCTCTGGGAACTGAATAAACGCCTTCAAACATGGCAAGTCGTCTGTCATTGGCGCCAACCCATATTAAATCATCGTAAATCTTTTTTGTAAAATGCATTTTTTCTACCTCCCGTTTATAATTAATTCAATTTAATTTTATCCATATATTAGTATTTTACACTATTTGTTTAATATTTAATCAAACATAAATCCAAACATAAAATATATTTTACCACTTATTATGTACCTTTTCAGCAAAACCTAAAAAATCTTTTACATGAATGGTTTTACCATCATCCAGAACCGCATTTCCCGTAAATCTGCCGAATACCTGATTTTGATCAGAGCAGATAAGTTTTACATCGGTGCAGGCGGCTCTGTTGAGAATTGGTATGAAATCCATCTCAAATCTGCCGTCGTCACTGGTAAAAGTCCAAGGTGCAAGGTAATCTTCTTTGCCATCTTTCATCGGTATGTTAAATGTTACTTGATTTAGCTTGTGGGCTTTTCCGTCGTAGAAAAGCATATTTTCACTGGCGGATGAGGTGTCGCCAAACCCGTATCCTATATTCCAGCCAAAGGGAATTCCATCGACCATACCGGATGCACTGCCCCAGTACCATGTATTTTCGTAAGTCCACACACCCCTGCCCCAGTCTAAAACAGCAAAAGCTTCACCGGATTTAAATTCAAAAACTTGAGTTCCAAACTGCACTTTACCTGTTGCAGGCAGGCAATTTATTTTTTGGTTGTAATAGAAGGCAGTTTCTTTTTCCGAAAAAGGAGTAGCTATAACCATGGATTCTTGGGTGGGATTCTCTAAGCGAATTTCGCCGGATATGGCTTCACCCTTAAAAAAGTTATCCATTTTGAAAGTAAGCAGACGATGGTTACCGTTATGTTTAAATTCTATATGGTGTTTTTTATTTCCGCAAGATACATCACCTTTAGACGAAGCAGATGGAAAATGAACCCTTCCAAGAGGCATAAATGACATCGGGCTGTTAGTATGCTGCCACTTGGTTTGAAAATTAAGAAGGGAAATACTGTTCAGCCCCATGTACGAATTATCTGCTATGGTGAGGGCTACTGCGAAGTCATCGTTAGCAATTAAGTAATAATCCCATTCCTTTATGCGAAGTGAACCTCCTTTAATGGCTTTCCTGTCATAGTCCAAAAGGAGTCCTTTGGTATATCCCGCTTCAACAAGTTTGCCTTTTTCGTCTAATAAAGGATGGCGAGTGATGATTTCATGCTGCATTTTGTCACCTCCAAAACTTTTAATTTTTTCTACTTTAAAGATAACAAATTTACGAGATTTTGACAAGAAAATAAGGTATAATAGTTCCTATAATTATAACGGCGTTGCCGAAAGGATGGAACTATTGAATCATGATGGACCATTGTATTTTTTAGAGGAAGAATCATGGTATAATAGTTCCTGTAATTATAACGGCGTTGCCGAAAGAATAAAAAACCATAGAAATAAAAAAATAAGGCAAATATATGGAGGCAGATAAAATGTTTAATTTGGGATGCCATCTGACATCATCAAAAGGATACGAAAACATGGGTAAGCAGGCGATTAAGATAAATGCTAACACTTTTCAGTTTTTTACGCGAAATCCCAGAGGAGGGAAAGCTAAAGAAATTGATCCGGAAGATGTAAAAAAATTCTTGAAACTTGCTGAGGAAAATCACATTGGAAAAATCGTGGCTCATGCTCCTTATACCTTAAATCCATGTTCTAAAGAGGAAAGAGTCAGAGAATTTGCACATATGGTGATGAAAGATGACCTTGACAGAATGGAATACACTCCCGGTAATTACTATAACTTTCATCCCGGCAGTCACGTGGGACAAGGCGCTGAAAGAGGCATAGAAATGATTGCAGACCTTCTTAATGAAATTTTAAAGCCGGATCAGACAACTACCGTGTTGCTTGAAACTATGGCAGGCAAGGGCAGCGAAATCGGAGGAAAGTTTGAAGAATTGGCAGCGATAATAGAAAGAGTTAATCTTAAGGACAAAATTGGCGTGTGTCTGGACACTTGCCATATTCATGATGGCGGATATGACATTGTAAACGATTTAGAAGGTGTAATCGCCGAATTTGATGGCATAATAGGGCTAAATCGCCTAAAGGCGATTCATATAAATGACAGCTTAAATCCAACAGGTTCCCACAAAGACAGACATGCCTGTATCGGCAGGGGACATATTGGAGTTGATGTTGTAGCCGACGTGCTTAACCATCCTAAGTTAAAAGGGCTGCCATGCATTTTGGAAACTCCTCAGCCGGACCTTGATGGTTATGCCCGTGAAATTGAAATGTTAAGGAGGAGGGAAAAATAAATGAACAAAACAGATAAATCAGATATTTTAGTTATAAATCCCGGTTCTACAACGACGAAAATCGGACTTTTTAGAAATCTAGAACTTTTGTTTGAGGAAAACATAACCCATAACCCTGATGAACTGCTTGCATATGGTTCTATAGGAGGGCAGCTTCCTTATAGAGCACAAGTTCTCAGAAAGTATCTGAACGAAAAAAATTACGACATGAAACGCCTTAAAGCAGTTGTTGGCAGAGGCGGTATGGTAAAGGGATTAAAGGGTGGGGGCTATCGTGTAAATGAAGCTCTATGTGAGGCGATGAAAAGTCCCGAAAACCCTCAGCACGCTTCAAGCCTTGGGGCGCTTTTGGCATACGATATTGCTGAAAGTTTAAAGATACCTTCGTATATTTATGATTCAACCATGGGATGCGAGCTTTCAGAAGTCGCTAAAATTTCCGGACTTGAAGGAATCGAACGATATGGGTGCTATCATGTTCTCAATTCTAGGGCTCAGGCGCGTAACTATGCGGAATCCATAGGTAAAAGCTATGAGAACCTTAACCTGCTGGTATGCCACATGGGAGGCGGAATCTCCGTAAGCGCCCATAGACATGGAAAAATCATTGACGGATTATCCTATGATGACGGGCCAATGTCACCGGAAAGAACCGGAGGAATTCCATTGCTTTTATGGACCGACCTCTGCTATTCGGGGAAGTATACTAAAGAACAGGCAGAAAAACTGATTTGCGGTAAGGGAGGGCTTTACTCCTACCTTAAGGTTACCGATTGCAGAGAGGTGGAAAAAATCATTAAGGCAGGCGGCGAAAAGGCGCAGAGAGCCAAGATTGTTTACGAGGCAATGGCATATCAGACGGCTAAAGCAATTGCTCAGGTATCGGTTGCTTTAAAGGGCGAGATTGACGGAATTATTCTTACAGGCGGGGCGGCTCACTCTAAAATGCTTACTGATATGATAAGAGACTATGCAGGGCACATAGGTGAGTTTATTATAATGGCAGGAGAAGATGAACTTTTTGCACTGGCAAAGGGCGCTAACAGAATTCTTGAAGGAATGGAAGATGCGAACATCTTTTAGCTTTAATTATAGCGCAGTTATGCGTAGGTGATAAAAGATAAAAAGTAAAAGATAAAGAAAGAATAAGTCGGGGAAACAACTATGAAATTATTATTTATAAACGCATGTATCAGAGGTGAAAGGTCAAGAACGCTGGAACTTTGCAGATATTATCTTAAAGGATTTATGGATAAAAAACAGGCGGCGGGGGAGGATTGGCAACTGGAGGAATTGGATCTTAATGAAATGGAAATAAAAGTTCAAGACAGAACTGAACTTGCAAAACGGGATGCCTTTATTGCCGGAAATGATTTCAGCGATCCAATGTTTGACCACGCAAAAAAGTTTATGGAAGCAGACCACATACTTGTAGGCGCGCCCTATTGGGACTTAATGTTTCCTGCTAAATTAAAAGTCTATCTGGAAAGATGCTCCGTCACAGGATTGATGTTTATATATAATGATGCAGGAATTCCTACAGGTCAGTGCAGAGCAGACTCTCTGATGTACATAACCACTTCTGGAAGTCCTCTTGCAGATATGAACTATGGATATGAGTATATGAGAGGACTTTGCACAGGTCTTTTCGGAATTAAAAAAACATATTTTGCTGCTGCCGAAAGTCTGGACATTATAGGTAATGATGTTCCCCGGATTATAGCCAATACAAAGCAACAAATTACAGAAATTCTCAAAGAAATTTAACTTTATTAAACAGCATAAATCATTGAGCGGCGCTCATAATAAATTTATGAGTGTACGAGATTTATTTAATGAAAACAATTCAATATGGATAGAAATTACCGTATTTATTCTTGGCGCAGCAGCCTACGGTATGATGGAAATTCTTTTCAGAGGATATACACACTGGACAATGCTAATTACAGGCGGAGCATGCGTGTTAACGCTTTATTATCTGCAAGATTGGCTCATGGGGATGCCTCTGGTTTTAGCCGCACTTGCCGGTGCGGTGATTATAACGGGATATGAGTTTTTTGTAGGAGTTATGGTAAACCTGCGGTTTGGATTGAACGTGTGGGACTATTCTTCAATGCCCGGAAACGTACTAGGACAGATTTGCCCTACTTTTACAGCTATATGGTTCGCCATGTGTTTAATATTTTTTTCCTTAATTAAATTACTTTCCTAAGAAGAAAAGGAGACAGGAATGGGAACAGACTATAAAAAATTACAAAACGGGAGCGACATTCGCGGAGTTGCGATGGATGGAGTTTGCGGTGAAAGGGTTAATCTTGGCGTAGGTGAGGCGAAAGCCCTGACGCAGGGTTTTATTAAGTGGCTGGTAAATAAGACAGGGAAATCACCTGAGGAACTGATTTTTTCAGTAGGTCATGACAGCAGGCTTTCGGCGGAAAGTCTTAAGACGGCAGTCATTGAGGCGATTTTGTCTATCGGTGCAAAAGTTTTTGATTGTGGCTTGGCATCTACTCCTGCTATGTTCATGTCGACAATTTTCGACGATTATCGATGCGATGGAGCAATAATGATTACAGCAAGCCATTTGCCGTTTAACAGGAACGGTTTTAAATATTTTGACAAAGATGGAGGCTTAAATAAGGGAGATATTGCTGATATCATTGCTATAGCCGAGGCAGAGCGTTTTAACACATCGGACAGGAAAATTGGAGAAGCAATCAAAGCTGACCTTATCGGTACATATTCGGAATTTTTAAAGAAAAAAATCATAAAGGAAACAGCACATCCGGATAACAGAGAAAAGCCTTTGACGGGACTTAAAATTGTAGTTGATGCTGGAAATGGCGCAGGCGGGTTTTATGCAACGCGAATCTTGGAACCACTGGGCGCGGATGTAAGCGGCAGCCAGTTCCTTGAGCCTGATGGAAATTTTCCTAACCACGCACCAAATCCTGAAAATAAGGAGGCAATGGCAGCCATCAGCAAAAGAGTTCTCGAGACAGGCGCGGATCTAGGATTGATTTTTGACACAGATGTTGACCGTTCCTCGGCGGTTGACCGCAGAGGTAAGGAGATCAGCCGGAACGGTATAGTCGCCATGGCGGCGGCATTAATCGCACGTGAACATCCGGGAACCACCGTGGTTACAGACAGCATTACAAGCGACCAATTGACCGTTTACTTGCAGCAATGCTTGGGACTTAAGCATCTCCGCTTTAAGCGAGGATATAAAAATGTAATCAATAAATCCATAGAATTAAATGCAGAAGGTATCGACAGCCAGCTTGCCATTGAGACTTCCGGACATGCGGCATATAAGGAAAATTATTTTCTGGATGACGGGGCTTATCTTGCTACAAAGATTGTTATCAAAACTGCTCAGCTTGCCCGGCAGAATAAAGGTATAGATGTTATTTTGGAGAGTCTGAAAGAGCCGAAAGAGGCCGTCGAGGTCAGATTCCCTATTGAGGGCTCTGATTTTGGACAGTATGGGGATAAGGTGCTTGAGGACTTTAAGTTGTGGGCAATGGATAATGCCGGAGAAGGCGTATCAGTAGTAGAGCCTAATTATGAGGGGGTCAGACTTAATTTCCGAAAGGCAGGTCTTAGCGGCTGGTGTCTTTTGCGTAAATCCCTTCATGATCCGATTTTGCCTTTTAATGTGGAGGTGACTGAAGGAAGCTGCGAAGAAATTTTAGAAATGGTTAAAGGATTTCTTGCAAAATACGAACGGTTAGTTTTAGAATAAAGGTAATAAAAATTATAAAAATTTTCTCTAAAACACATGCAAATTTGAAGAAATAATTGCATGTGTTTTTTGTTTTCCTTTTATGCGTTGGGATGGTCAGAGAGACTATCTTCCTTTAGAGTTTCAAATACTTTGCACATAAGCTCAAATCGCTCCGAGACAGTATCTATGCGTAAAAATTCTTTCTCACTGTGTGGGAATCCTCCGCCGGGACCACAGCCGTCGATAATGGGTATATTAAGACAAGCCAGCCTATTGGCATCGGAAGTGCCTCCTGCACTGACATATTCCAGACCAAGGGGCGCCAGCTTTTTCATAAGAGATTCCGTGTTTTTTGTGACTGTAAGAGGGGGATAATGACTTAAGCGAGTAACTTTTGCATTTGAACCATGAAGAAAAGGTTTTGCTTCCATCAGATGAAGGGCCTTTTCAACACGAGCAAGTTCGCTTGAGGTTTTATAACGTACTTCCATTGTGGCTTTGGCCGTAGGCGCTACCACGTTGAGAGCAGTACCTCCTTCCATGAGACCAACGTTGATAGAAGTACCCATATCATAGTCTTTTAGCGCGTCTATGGCTACTATCCACTTGGACAGCTCAACGATGGCGCTTACGCCTTTATGCGGCGCAGTTCCTGAATGGGAAGCTATGCCATCAATATTAATTTGGTACTTTGCGATGCCTTTACGTTGATTTACGAAACGACCCTCTTTGCGGCCGCCCTCAAATACAAAAATTGCATTGCAATTTGAGGCTACTTCCCTTAAAAGCTCTACGCTGTCGGGAGAGCCAATTTCCTCATCGCTGTTAAGGACAACGCAAATTCCCATATTTTTATGAGTTTCTTTTAGGTATCTTGCGAGATAAAGTATCAGCAGCGCTCCTGCTTTCATGTCAACAGTGCCGGGACCGTAAACGTTGCCGCCGTCCATGCGAAAAGGTCTTTGTGCGGCAGTGCCGTCAGGGAAAACTGTGTCCATGTGACCGCAAAGCAGGAAGTCAAAATTTTCGCCTGAAGTATCCGGAATTAAAGGGATTGTATGTGAAAAATCCGGTTTTATGATATCTGTATTTAAGGACTGGCTGTGACTTTTAGCAACTACCACAGGGCGCATATAACCGCCCACTTTTTTTATTTCGGTGTCGAAGCCTGCTTCCTTAAATTTTTCGCTAAAAAACTCAGCAACTTTAAAATTACCTGCAATATTATGGGTGCCGCTGTCTATATTTATTATCTTTTCTAAATCTTTTAAAAAAACGTCTATAGGAAATTCCATCTTTTTACCTGTTTTAATGTATTTTACTGTCTATATATCATAATACCGAGCAGGTTTGCTTTCCTCAAATTCAACTGTAAAGCCTCTGCCGGGGAAAGGAATCCACTGCCAGAAGTTTTCTCTGTCTCCGGGGAACCAGTATTCCATTGAAGCTGCAATGGTGCCGCCATGGCAGACTACTATGGATACGGCATCTTCACCGCTGTGCTTGTGAGAAAGCTCTTTAAGCCGATGATAACCACAAAGTTCATCGAGCCCCTGGTGGACTCTTTCGTAAAATGACAGGACTGAATCGCCGCCGCCGGGAAATTCAAAACTTCCGTCTGTATTGGATGCCCATGCATCGTGTTCAGGCTCATGCTTTATTTGTTCGTATGTTTTACATTCCCAATTACCGAAGTTCATCTCTCTGAGAAGAGGAATAGATCTGCTGGAAACAACGCCGTATATGGTTTGAAGTGTCTGTTCTGCGCGAAGCATACCGGAAGTATAGCAGTCCGCATCGCCGAGTTTAGGATAAATCCCTTGATTTTTAAATTCATTAAGTGAGGCAATACCATCTTCCACCAGCGGCAGATCGGCGCTTCCGTAGTACCATTTTTTTTGAATTCCCTCGGTGATTCCATGTCTTATGAAATGAATATATGATTTCAAATTTTAGCCCCCTTTACTTTATATCCTGACTCAGCCCGCAAAAAATCCGTATCACCCTATCTGCGCGATGTCCCAGCCACAGCATGGTTCTTCCGGTCATTTCGCGCCATTTGCGCTGATCCGGATCCATTGGAACGATTCCCTGGGAAATATCATTGATAATTAAAATTTTATCCTCAAGGTTGTTTTCAAACCGTGATAGCAGGTCTTTTGCTTCAATATCGTCTTTTACGCAAGCAAAAACAAAGTTTTCAAGCCCACAAATGACCTTTTTTGATAAATCCAGTTTTAAGGAATTTCCATGACAAAAAAAGATCTCGTCGTCAGAAACGTGAAAATTCTCCTTGGCATACTCCAATTTCCCTTGGTAAGCGCCGCCGAATATTAAAATCATATTTACCTCCCTCTAATTTATGGGTTCAGCAGAAAATCAGGCTGAAAACACCTATAAGCTCGCCCCATACTATTCCATATCCGGCAATATCGCCGTTCATACCGCCCAGTTGCTTCTTAGCATATGTTACTGCGATAAAGGTTCCGAGAAATGTAGCTGCACATACTATACCGGTTGAAATATAAGAGGAACTGCACCATAATGCCGCGAATGTGATTATAAGAAGCTGCACCAGAAGCAGAGCGACGCCTTCTTTTGTTGTCGGTTTAGCAGCTTTATCATCTTTTTTTATCTGAGCAGTTTTTTTAGATTTTTTAGATTGTTCGGACTCTTTGAACTCTTTGGGTTCTTCGGATTCTTCACAAGCTGTATCTAAACTATCGCCTTGAGTCATCTCCACATACTGGCTTGTGCTCATAGGTTTGCTTATGAGAACTTCAAGCCCTGAGACACATCTGGAAAGAACCACAATAAGAATCATATTTACAAAATCTATGCCTGCGCTGATTGCCATAGAAATGCAGGAATAAAAGCCAAGAAGCAGGAAGACTACGCTTACAACGGCAAAAGCTCCTGTGTGTGAGTCCTTTAAAATTCTCTGTCTGTCCTCAAGAGGCCGTCTTGACATAATTGCATCGCTACAGTCCATAAATCCGTCTAAATGGAGGAAACCGCAAAGTGCAAAAGGAATAAAAGTAACTATAAAAGCCACCACCAAATAAGGAAAGCTCAAATATACCAGACCGAAGTATATCGCCGCCCATAAGATTCCAATAATTAAACCTATAGTCGGAAGAAAACCGAGCATAATACTTTTATATTTACCTTCCCATCGTTTGTATGGACAAGGCAGGGCACAGAAATTCCCCCATGTCATAAAAAAACCGATTATATATTTCATAAGTATTCTCCTGCTTAATAGTCGATTATTTGTATAAATATTTAAAACCGTAAGTTACTTCTACAACCTGATTGCAGATTTGCGCCAGTGTGCGGTCGAGAAGCGCCAGTGCGCGGCGGTAGTTTTCTGTGTATTGATCAAAACGGTGAGCGTCAGAATAGATGTAATCAGAAATAAAGATGGTATTTCCGGTTTGAGATGCGAATTTTGAAAGTTCCTGTGCCAATCTTTCCCCGGCATTTAAATCCATTGAACCGTCTTTGTGAAACATTTCATTGGATAAAAGGGCGGTAACGCTGTCCATTAAGAAAACTCCATTGGGGTCCACCTGATTTCCGCAAAGTGTCTTGCCCTTGATGGCATCGCATATTTTGATGCCCTGCTCAATAGTTTCAAATCCCCAGCCTGCACGCTCAGAAAGATGACGTTTTATACGTGCTTTATCCTCGTCGTCACAGGGAATCATAGTGGCAAGATAGTATAGAGGCACTTTTTTCTCCTCAGCCATGTCACGAGCAAGCTCCTGAGCATAATATGACTTGCCGTTTTTACAGCCGCCGCTGATAAATATATTCATTAAAAGAAGTTTCCTTTCTTTCCTTCTTCAAGATAGTCCGCGTCAATTGAACCTTCAGCAAAAGTTGCCATGCCGTTCATTGCAGCACATGCCGTTTCAATAATTTTAAAGCTGATAGGACAGCCGCTTCCCTCGCCAAGCCTCATGCCCAAATTGAAATAAGGCTTGATGCCTAAGGCATCTATGGCAATGAGATAGCCTTTTTCTTTAGATTGGTGAGAACCAAACATATAATTTATTGCTTTTGGCGCCAAACGTACCGCTGCAAGAGCAGCAACCGCAGATATGTAACCGTCTATGACAACCGGCAGTTTATAGTAAGCAGCGCCCAGAAAAGCGCCAACCATGGCGCAAATATCAAAACCTCCAACCTTTGCAAGAATTCCAAGTACATCGGAAGGATCAAGTCCGTCTGTAGAACTGTTGACTATGTTAATTTTTTTCGTCAACCCTTCGTCATTAAGTCCGCCGCCGCGGCCTACAACCTCTTCACCGGTTTTACGGCAGAGAGCGGACAATACACATGCGCTGGTAGTAGTATTTCCTATACCCATTTCCCCAATACCAAAAATATCGTAACCACTGCGTTTAATGTTTTCAACAGCTTCAATGCCTGTCATAATAGCGCAAAGAGCCTGATCTCGGCTCATTGCAGGTTCTTTAGCAAGGTTTTTAGTACCGTCTGCAATTCTGCGGTTTACGATTTTGGTTGTCAGTCTTTGCTCACATGATTGGTCGGCGGATTTATCATCGGATTGGCTGCTGCAATTGTGCTGTATCATTTCCGCTGAGTAAAGACCTTCAGGAATAGGCATTTTTACACCTACGTCAATTACCAGCAGATCAATATCGAAATATTTTGCCATGGAACTTACGCCTGTAAAATGGCGAGTGAAGTTTATAGTTTGGGAAAGCGTTACCGATTGAGGAGCCGAAGCAACGCCTTCTTCCACTACACCGTTATCTGCGCTCATAATCACTATAGCCTGTTTTTTCATCTGATTTTTAACTTTTCCTGTGATACCTGCAAGCTGCACTGAGATGTCCTCAAGAATTCCAAGGGCGCCTGTGGGTTTAGCAAGGGTTTCCTGGCGAGCTTTGGCTTGCTCCATTGCAGACTGACTTAAATCGCCAATCGAATCAATTGTGTCTATAATTTCGCGTAGCTGTGTTTGCATTTTTAAAAGCCTCCTTTTTCGGTAGTAGTTATTTATATTTATTTGTAACAGAGTCAATACAAATTTCTGACGAATGGAAAACTGCTGGCATCTCAACGCAGTATAAAATTAAATATATCCGTTTTCGCCCAGCCAATTTAAGCAAGCAAGACAGTCCCTTGCCTCAATGGTCAAGGTTGTGCTTTTAGGACAGAAATTATCTATCGTTTTAAATATGCTGTTCATATTCATGGTTCCTTCATCAAAAGCGCTGTGGCTGTCACCTGTGCCGTCGTTATTATGAAGATGAAAGTGAGATATATAAGGGCCCAAAATCTCTATCCACTTTTCCACCGTAATGCTTTTTTCAGTCATTGCATTGGCATGACCGACATCGAGACAAAGTCTTATACGAGGGTCATCAGTTTGCTTCATCAAATCTAATAGCATAAAAGGTTCGTCCTCAAGGACATTTTCAACACAGATAGTGAAGTCCTGCGGTTTATCTTCCATAAATGAGCGCCAGAAAGCTGCGCCTTTTTCCGCCTGCCAAGTCTTAAAATAAATGAAAGGCAGCCAGCCTGAGTGGACAACCATTTTGTTGACGCCTAATTTTAACGCCACACAATATGCTTGGTTAAGCCGAATCATACCCAGTTCTCTCGCCTTATGGTCAATAGCTGCCGGGTAAATTTCGGTAAACGGCCCGTGAATTATAAGTCTGTTTGCTCCGGTTTGATTAATATCGTCTGTGATTTCCTTAATAAGTGAAAGGTGTCCGTTACTCTCACCATCAAGAGATTCTGAAATACATGTATGATTTATTTCCATACCGATGCCGTAGCGAGATATAGCCTGCTTGTAGTTTTGAGAAAATGTTGCGACATACAGTTTTTCTTTAAAATCCATACAATGAGATCCTTTCTTTAATTAACAATATATTTTACCATATTTTTGTGGTAAAAAAAAGTCGGTGAGAAAATTTCCTTGTATTGCAAGA